>NZ_VFTM01000010.1:0-178035 GCF_006439555.1 Mesorhizobium sp. B3-1-6
TATGGCTATGGCGTCGGCACGATCGACAGCTACGTTCCGCATATCGTCGGCGGCGTGAAGTACACGCAGGGCTGGGGCGGCATCAGCGGCGTCGTTGCTTACAACAGCAACTGGGAAGAGTGGGCCGGCAAGGTTCGCTTGGATGTGAACGTCAACGATGCCTTCTCGCTGTTCATCATGGGCGGCTACGGCACCGACGACAATGCTCCGCGCAACTTCTACAAGGTGTGGGGTGGCAACTGGGCAGTGTGGGGCGGTGGTACCTACAAGTTCAACGAGAAGACCTCGTTCAACCTTCAGGTTTCGTATGACGAAGCCAAGGAATTCGGTCTCGCGGCGAACGTTGCCTACACGATCGTTCCCGGCTTCTCGGTCATCACCGAACTCGACTGGGCCCACAACGACCACGACAACAACGGCTTCAACTGGACCGGTATCCCGGACGGCAAGAAGAACGCTCTCGGCGGCTTCGTCCGCTTCCAGCGCGACTTCTAAGGGCTGGAACCCTACAGGTGAAATCCGGCCCGGGCGCTTCCACGCCCGGGCCGTCTTTGTTTCCGCGACTGCGGCAATTCGAACGAAAGGATGGGGGTGAAACGGTAAGCTGATCGAGTCTGTTGATCGATCTTGTGGGTTCCGCGCTGGCGGATGAGATCGTCGATAAGATTCGAAAACTCTTGAAAGGACACTCTCAAGCGGTTAGGGCTGGTCCCTTAACCACAGGGGGTGTGGCTAAAATGTCGAACGAAGCGGTTCAAGAGGGTGAGCCCTCTGGTCATTTTGCGGTATTTTCTTCTCAGAATTCGAACTTTCGATACACCTACAACAAGATCCGAGAAGTAAAGTCGTATAGGATCGGAGAGCTTTTCGCAGCTTATCGAGATATACTCTGGGATGATGGGCGGCATAAATACAATGTTAGCTCTTTCATCGGTGAAATAGACGAGATCCTTCTGGGAGAGCGTTTCAGTACCTTCGACCAGAACACCCTGGACAATCTTATCGGTACATTGCGCCAGCGCGGCAACAGCAACGCAACCATCAATCGCAAGATGGCTGCCCTCAGCAAATTGCTGCGTAAGGCGCATAAGATGGGAGATATACACAGCCTGCCCGAGTTCCGCCGCCAGAAGGAGCGGGCGGGACGGATTCGTTTCCTCGAAAGGGACGAAGAAGCAAGGCTGTTCGCGGCGATCAGGAGCCGCAGCGAGGATGCCTACAGGCTTTCCGTCTTCCTGGTCGATACCGGCTGCCGCCTCGGCGAGGCGCTCGGCCTGATCTGGAACGACATCCAGGAACATCGCGTCTCCTTCTGGATCACCAAATCCGGCCGCAGCCGAACCATTCCGATGACCGAGCGCGTCAAGGAAGTCATCAAGCTGCCACCGAACACGGAAGGACGCCGGCCGAAAGGCCCGTTCACCAAGCTCACCCAAGCGCAGTACCGCGCGATCTGGAACGAGGCGAAGACGGAAGTCGGTCTCGGCGCCGACGAACAGGTGGTGCCGCACATCCTGCGTCACACCTGCGCTTCACGTCTGGTCCAGGGCGGTATCGACATAAGGCGCGTCCAGATGTGGCTGGGCCATCAGACGTTGTCGATGACCATGCGTTACGCGCACCTGGCCACCAACGATCTCGATGGCTGTGTCGTCGTTCTCGAGAAACCGCGCGGCGACGAAGCGTCGTCCCGCTCGGCCGAAGCCTCCGTCTTCGCTTCGCCCCTCACGACGCCGACCTCTGCCCCGCCGTCTCGGAAAGCGAAACGGCCGGAGCCGGCCAAGGCGCCCCGCAAGCGCTCGAAAGGCGAGTAGACCGAGCGGATCGCTCCCGCCGGCATGCGCAAATCTATATTTGGATGGTAAGCCCGGGACTGACATAGTCTCGGGCTTTATTTCATTTCTACTCGATATTCGATCCGATCGAGGAATGCGGCAATCTTTCCAGGCAAGTCACCGGTTTCGAGGAAGGGCGCGTGGCCCTGGCCTTCGACGGTGATCTGTTCCATGCCGGGGTGCCGCTCCTGCATCGCTTGAAGCGTCGCCGTGGAAAGCAGTTTCGAGTTTGCGCCGCGAATGGCGAGCAGTGGAATGGCGGCGAGCGCGTCGAACTGCGGCCACAGATCCGGTAACGGCTTGCTGAAATCGATGCCGGCCAGCGTGTCGACCAGGGCCGGATCGAAATCCGGCACCCAGCCGGCATCCGTTTCGCGGCAGATCGCCCGGACCATCCGCGCCCAGTCGGCGTCGGTGAGCGCCGGGAAGTCGGCGCCGTGCACGCGCCGCTGGGCCGCGACCGCCTCGGCGAAGGTCTTCGGTTTCGGCGCACGGTCGAGATAGGAGCGGATATGGGCGAGGCCTTCCGCCTCGATCACTGGGCCGATGTCGTTCAGGACGACGGCTTTCAGCACCGCCGGCTTCAATGCGCCGAGCACATGGGTGATCAGGCCGCCGCGCGACGTGCCGACGAAGGCGGCCTGTTCGATGCCGAGCGCAGACAGCCCGGCAAGCACGTCGCCGGCTTCGACCCCGACTTTATAGTGGCCGATATCGGGATCGTGGCCAGATTGCCCGCGGCCGCGGTAGTCGAAGGCAATGACTTTCCGGGGGATCTCCGTTTTCCTGGAAAGATGGATCGCGAGTTCATGAAAGTCGCGCGCATTGCGGGTGAGGCCGGGCAGGCAGACTACCGGGCAGCCCTTGGCATTCGGTTCGCCATAGATCCGCGCATGGAGTTTCAGTCCGTCGGGCGCGGGATAAAAGAAGTCGGAGAAACCTTCGTCGCTCGCCATCGCAATGCCGCTCCTCGCTGGATGATCGACAGCTACAGGCGAGGGCAGGGATCGTCAAATGGGGAGTTCTTTCCTTCTCCCCTTGCGGGAGAAGGTGGATCGGCGCGTCAGCGCCGAGACGGATGAGGGGTTTTCCAGCGGAGTGAGACGTCGGCGTTTCCTGGAGCGCAACAGGCCCACAAGGGGAGAAGGAAAGAACTTCAACTGCGCCCGTTCACGAGGTCGCCCACGATGTCGTATTTCCCTGAAATACGCATCTTATAAACCTCATAATTCTCCATCACGCGCTGCACGTAACTTCTTGTTTCCGTGTAGGGAATCCGCTCGATCCAGTCGACGACCGCATCGATGTCCTTGCCGCGCGGATCGCCGTATTTCACCGCCCATTGGGCGGCGCGGTTCGGGCCGGCATTGTAGCCGGCGAAGGTCAGCACGTAGGAGCCGCCGAAGCGGTCGAGCTGTTCGCCGAGGAAGGCCGAGCCCAGCGTCGCGTTGTAGCCGGCATCGGTCGTCAGCCGCGCCTGCGAGAAGGTCATGCCGGCCTTCTTCGCCAATTGCTTGGCGGTGCCCGGCATCAACTGCAGCAGGCCGCGCGCGCCGGCGCTCGAAACGGCGCCGATATTGAACTCGCTTTCCTGGCGGGCGATGGCATAGGCGAGCGCCTTGCCGGACCCCGAAATGTTGGCCGAATCGGGAATGACACCCAGCGGATGCGAAAGCGCGCCGACATCGATGCCGCGCTGCGCGGCGATCTTGCCGACCTTCAGCGCCATGAAATGGTTGCCCTGCTTTTCGGCCAGCACCGCAAGCAGCGCCAGTTCGCCCGGGCTGGTCAGTTGCCCGGCAAGGTCGCGGTAGAGCGTCTCGGCGTAGCGGTCGTAGCCTGCTTCCTGCAGCCGCTTGATCGCGCCGACTGCTTCTCGATTGTCAAAGCTCTGTCGGTCGGCGGCACTCGGTTTCGGATAGACGATGTTGAGCGTTCTCAAGCCCACGCGCTCGCCCGCGAGCTGGCCGTAGAAGGTCGTGCCGTAGCCGGCCGCACGCGTGAAATAATCCTTGGCGTTGCCCGGGCCGCCGACTTCCGCCGCGCGGCCGAGCCAGTAATAGGCGCGCGACAGCGACACCGGTCCCTGGGCGAATTCGGTGATGCGCGTGAAATGCCCGGCGGCGGTCGCCGGGTCGTTGAGGCCGCGCAATGCATACCAGCCGGCGTGGAATTCGGCTTCGGCGGCGTTCAGCGGGCTCTCGGCGGCGTGCATGGAGACGATCTTGTAGGCGGTCTTCATGTCGCCCTGGTCGACCAGCTCACGCGCCAGCACGCGGCGTTCGACCCACCAGGCATCGGGGTCGACCAGCAAATCGCGATCGGTCGGCGCCTTCATGACGATTGCCGCGGCATCGGCGAATTTCTGCTGCTTGCGTAGATATTCCGCCTCGGCGAAGAAATAGCCGGCGGAGCGCTGCGCGGCGGGTACCGCCTTCAACAGCTTGGCGGCGTTCTTGTCGCCCTTGTCGGCAGCCGCCCAGGCATCCGCCAGGGGCTGTGCTCCGGCGAGGCCGGCGACCCTCAGCGCCGAGGACGGCCGGTCGGCATAGAACATGCGCTCCATGCGGTAGCGATGGTCGGCCGCCGGGATCAGCGCGCCGAACTCCTTGATGACGGTCGCCTCGTCCTTTGCTTCCAGCTTCTCGGTGCGCCAGAACGGCACCAGCACCGCGCGCGCCGCGGCCTGGTTGCCCAGCGCCATCTGCGAGCGGGCAAGAATGATCACACCCTCGGGCGTCAGCGGCTGGCTGCGGCCGAAGGCCTGCACCACCACTTGCGGCGGCGGGTTCTCGCGATAGAGCGCGCGCTCGCTGTTCTTGCGCAACGCGATCGTGCCAGGCCATCCCGGCAGCATCTTGGCCGCGTTGGCGATCTCGCCGCTCGGCACCTGATCGCCGCCGTAAAGCGCGATCGCCCAGGCAAGGATGTGCCGGTCGAGCGAGGTGGCGGGCAGCGTGTCGCGCGCATTGCGCGCGCCGACGATGTTGTTGGCGGCGAGCGCATCGAGCCCGCTCTTCAGTTGCGCTATGTCGGGGGCGGTCGACATCTGGCCCGTCGCCTGCGGCGCATCGGGTGCCGGAATCGAGGCCGTCGCGCGCACATCGACGCTGCCGCCGATCGCCACGGTGGGCATCAGCGCGACGATCGCGCCCAAAAGCGCGAAAAGATGGGGCCGCCTCGTCGGCATTTTACGATCCTAGCACATCGTCAGCAGGCGCGGGCATTTGAGAACCCGATGCGAAGCCTAAACTTAGGTCGTGAAGGGCTCGTAAACAAAAGGTTATCGAGGTCGTTCGAATTGCGCTTACTGGTGTCCCGATTCTGAAATTCACATGACCTTGATATCGGTTGCGGCGCGAATTTCAGAATCGCAGGGACACCAGCCAACTGTCGAATCCAGTGTCGTTTTGGTTTTCGATGTTCGCCCTGAGCCTGATATCAACGTCTGGCGAACATCGAAAACCACGACACTGGCACTACGCCGATGCTTGCCGCTGAACCATGTCGAGACTATGGTGCGCGGCTTCGCTTTCGGGTAGAAGGCGCGCAACCAACCGATCTAATGAACACCGATGCATGTCGCCCAAAAGTGGGAACCGGTTTTGGGACGACGACACGCATAAACCGACAAAGTTCCAAGGAGTTTGGACGACATGCTGAGAGGCTCGCTGACTGCGCTCGTGACACCGTTCGAAAAGAGCGGGCGCTTCGACGAGAAAGCCTTTCGCTCGTTTGTCGAATGGCAGATCGCCGAGGGCACCAAAGGTCTCGTTCCCGTCGGCACCACCGGCGAGTCGCCGACGCTGTCGCATGAGGAGCACCGTCAGGTCGTCAAGGTCTGCATCGAGGTGGCCAAGGGCAGGGTGCCCGTCGTGGCCGGCGCGGGCTCCAACAACACCGAGGAAGCGGTCGGGCTGGTTCAATACGCCGAAAAGGCCGGCGCCGATGCAGCGCTGGTGGTCACGCCCTATTACAACAAGCCCACGCAGCGCGGACTCTATGAGCATTTCGCCGCCGTCGCCAGGGCGACCAGGCTGCCGATCATCATCTACAATATCCCGCCGCGTTCGGTGATCGACATGACGCCGGAGACGATGGGCAGGCTGCGCCACGACTTCAAGAACATCGCCGGCGTCAAGGACGCGACTGGCAAGGTCGAGCGCGTCTCCTATCAGCGCATGCACTGCGGCGAGGATTTCATCCAGCTCTCCGGCGAGGATGCATCCGCCCTCGGCTTCAACGCCCATGGCGGTGTCGGCTGCATTTCGGTCACCTCGAATGTCGCGCCACGGCTCTGTGCCGAATTCCAGGAAGCGACACTCTCCGGCGACAGCGCCAAGGCGCTCGACCTGCAGGATCGGCTACTGCCGCTCCACGAGGCGATCTTCATGGAGCCCGGCGTTTCCGGGTCGAAATACGCGCTCTCGAAGCTGGGCAGGATCGAGAACGTGGTGCGCTCGCCGCTGGTGACGGTCGAGGCTTCGACCGCGCAAAAGATCGACGCGGCGCTCAAGCACGCCGGCTTGATTAATTAGGGATGAGGCGCCACCTCTCCGCATTATGAATCAAGTCAAGAAAGCCGACCCCAACAACAGGACGGTCGCCGAAAACCGCAAGGCGCGCTTTTCCTATGAGGTGCTCGACACGATCGAGACCGGCTTGGTGCTGACCGGCACCGAGGTCAAGTCGCTGCGCCAGGGCCAGGCCAACATCCAGGAGAGCTATGCCTCGGCCGAAGGCGGCGAGATCTGGCTGATCAACTCCTATCTGCCGGAATATCTGCAGGCCAACCGCTTCAACCACGAGCCGCGCCGCCGCCGCAAACTGCTGGTCTCGAAGCGCGAGATGGCCAAGCTCTCGCAAAGCGTCGAGCGCGAAGGCATGACGCTGGTGCCGCTGAAGATCTATTTCAACGACCGCGGCCGCGCCAAGCTGCTGCTGGCGATCGCCCGGGGCAAGAAATTGCACGACAAGCGCGAGACCGAAAAGCAGCGCGACTGGTCGCGCGAAAAGGGCCGGCTGCTGAAGGAGCGCGGCTAAAGCAATTCCAGGAAAAGTGCGTAGCGGTTTTCCGTTCGGAATTGCGTCAAAACAAAAGAGCTTTCGCCGCCGGCGAAACAGGCCGCCTGAAAAAAGCCACCGGCCGGCTCTCTGGTCCGGCGCAATTCTCACCTTCCGACGGGGACGGGTCTTGGGGAAGCGGATTGTTTTCTGGGGCCTTGCCGGCGTGGTTGTCGCCTGCGCCGTCGTGGCAGGCGCCTATTTGTGGTTCCGTGGCTTTTCGCCGGACCGCGCGGAGTTCCCGATCCGAGGCATCGACGTCTCCCACCATCAGGGCAAGATCGACTGGCAACGCGTCGCGGCAGACGATGTCGCCTTCGCGATCATCAAGGCAACCGAAGGCGGCACCCATGTCGATACCCAATTCGCAACCAACCTGCGCGAGGCCCGCGCGGCCGGCCTGGCGGTCGGCGCCTATCATTTCTTCACCTTCTGCCGCCCCGGCGCCGATCAGGCGAGGAACTTCATTGCGGTGGTGCCGCGCGGCGAGCCGCTTCTGCCGCCGGTGGTCGACATCGAGTTCGGCGGCAACTGCCCGCAGCGTCCGTCTCCGGAACAGTTGAACGCCGAGCTCGCCGCCTTCCTCGGCCCGGTCGAGACGGCGTTCGGCAAGCAGGCGATTTTCTATCTGACCGACGAGGCGGCGGACGCCTATTCCGGCACCATCCTCAATCGCCAGCACTGGCTGCGGTCACTGGCGATCAGGCCGCGCGGGAACGACTGGATCTACTGGCAATATCACAACATGGGCCGCGTCGACGGCATCGAAGGCGATGTCGATCTCAACGTTTTGAAGGGCAGCCGCGAGACGCTGGCCGTGTTGTTTGCGCCGACGCCGTGAGTGCCCGGCGGCAGCCTTGAATCTGTTTCTGCGGCGTTTTGCGTATATCGCTGAAAAGTCTCATGATCCGCGTGACGCCGGTACATTCAGGCTTGCGCCGGCACTAGGTCTTCCGGTCGCCGAGAAGGCCATTCCCGCTGCCATGATCGCGATGGCTGCGAACTGGATGGCCATCGGCGTTTCGCCGAGTACCGCCATGCCGACAATCACCGTTGCGATCGGTATGCCGGGCAGGAACAGGGACGCCGCCTGCGGCCCCATTTGCCGGACGATGTAGGTGTAGAGGAACATGGCCGCCGCGCCGGCCAGAATCCCTTGGATCACGATCTGGCTGACGATCTCCGTAGCCGCCGCGGCATGGATATGGCTTGGCGCCAAGAGATAGAGAACCGGCAACGGCAGGCACGACAGGAGCACCACCGCGGCCGTCGCCGTGACCGGATCGGCACGCCATAGCCTCACGAGAACGGCATAAGTCGAAAACATGAGGCCCGATCCGATGAACAGCACGTCGCCGATCAGGGCGCCGCCGGTGCCGCCACGCGCCGCGGCGATGAACAGCAACAGCCCGGCGATGATCGCGCCGACGCCGATTGTCCGTCGTTGCGAAACGCCGTCGTCGAAGAAGACGCGCGACAGCAGGGACGAAAAGAAGACGATCGACGCAGGACAGAGCGCGGCCGCGTGGGCGGCAGGCGCATAGGTCAGGCCCCAATTGATGATCAGCGGATAAGGCAAGCCTGCCAGTGCCGCCAACGCCAGAGCCCGTCGCCAGCCCAGCGCCCTCATGGGAGCGAAGCCGCTGCGCCAGACGATCGGCAGAAAGACCACCCCCGCGCCGCCAAAGCGCAAAACGGCCAAATCTGTCGCCGTCAGAATGCTCCCGGAGGCTGAAGCGAGCGGCGACGAATTGGATAGCGTAGATGCCGATCATGGTGAGGCCGGCGATAATCGCCAGTCTCGTGTTCCCTGCGTCATCTGCGTCTGCCACGACTTGCCACCCATAAGGTCGTCGGAGGTGAAGACCGTCTCCACCGCTGCGGCGAAAGCGCAGACTATTGTTCAGCCCTCTGTGTTGAAATACGCTGTTTTTCGAAAATGATAGCGGAATTCACATCAAAAAGGCAGTTTTAAAGTGAATCAAGAAGCAAGCTACCTCGACGCGGTCGACCGCAATCTTCTTCGGCTGCTGCAGGAGGATGGGCGTCGCACTACGCTTGATCTGGCGGCGCGTGTCGGCTTGTCGCCGACCGGCACGAGCCAGCGGGTGAAACGACTGTACCGCGAAGGTTACATCATCGCGGTCAGAGCCGTGCTCGATCCCGCCAAGATCGGCCGCGGCACGCTGGTCTTCATCGAGGTACGCCTCGATCATACGGCGCCTCATATTTTCGAGCGTTTCGCCGAAGCTGTTATCAAGGCGCCTGAGGTGCTGGAATGCCATATGGTCGTGGGCGGCTTCGACTATCTGGTAAAGGCGCGTATCTCGGAAATGGCCGCTTATCAGGATTTTCTGACCCGGGTCATCCTACCGTTGCCCGGGGTGAAGGAGACGCACACTTACGCCTCGATCGGCGAGGTGAAGCCGGATGCGCTGCTGCCGGTATAAGCGGGCGCGGGATTACTCCAGGGCGCCTGAATCTAGGTCTTCAGGAACGCCGCAATCTCCTTGAACACATTGACGAACATCTCCTGTGTCAGCACGCCCGTATTGGTGTTGTAGCGCGAGCAGTGATAGCTGGAAAACAGCGCGACGCCGCCGGCCTGCTGCCGGCCGCCATGGCGGAACGGAATGGCCGCCACGCGCTCGCCCAATGCCCGCACCGTCGACTGATGCGCGATCGAGCCCAGCGTCAGTATGGCGCTGAGATTGGGAAAGCGCGCGATGGTCGGCTTGAGAAAGGTCCGGCAGGTGGCGATCTCGGCGCCAATCGGCTTGTTCTCCGGCGGCACGCAGCGCACCGCATTGGTGATGGCCGCGCCGACAAGCTCGAGCCCGTCATCCGGCCTTGCCTTGAACTCGCCGCGCGCCAGGCCATGCGCGATCATCGTGCCGTAGAGCAGGTCGCCGGCGTAGTCGCCGGTGAAGGGGCGTCCCGTGCGGTTGGCGCCGCGCAGGCCGGGCGCCAGCCCGACGATCAGCAGGCGGACTGAATCTTCGCCTTCCGGCGGCAGGAAGGTCGGCACCGGCGCGTTGAACCAGCCGGGCTCGCGCTCGCGCCAAGCCGCGATGAGATCATGCAGCCGCGGGCAAAGCGGGCAGTCACGGTCGGGTTCGGGGGAGGGCGCGGCGCTCAACGCCACCGCCCGTCAATAATCGTCCTCGTCGACCTCGGCAGGTTCCGGCCGGCGCGCGGGCCGCTCGGACGGGTCGCGGCCGACTTCGCTCTTCAGCGACATCAGGTCGATGAAATGATCGGCCTGGCGGCGCAGGTCGTCGGAGATCATCGGCGGTTGCGAGGCCATGGTCGAGATGATCGACACCTTGCGGCCGCGCCGCTGCAGCGCTTCGACCAGTGTGCGGAAGTCGCCGTCGCCGGAGAAGATCACATAGTGATCGACGACATCGGCGAGCTCCAGCGCATCGACGGTCAGCTCGATGTCCATGTTGCCCTTGATCTTGCGGCGGCCGGTTGAGTCGGTGAATTCCTTGGCGGGCTTCGTCACCACCTTGAAGCCGTTATAGTCGAGCCAGTCGATCAGCGGCCGGATCGATGAATATTCCTGATCCTCGACCAGCGCGGTGTAATAGTAGGCGCGCAACAGATAGCCGCGCTTCTGGAAGCTCGACAGGAGCTTGCGGTAGTCGATGTCGAAGCCCAGCGCCCGGGATGTGGCATAGAGATTGGCGCCGTCGATGAAAAGAGCGATCTTTTCACGGGGATCGAACATTGAAAAACATTCCTTTCGAAAATTTCTGTCGTCTAAAAGCGTTTGACGAATAGGTCCGACAAATGGGCCGCGGTGCCGTCACATCCGAGATAACGCGCAATTTGTGGATATCCAAGGGCGGGCCCCTGCATTGCAAGCAATTGTGATCGCCACTATATGGGCAGTTTCATGGCGTAGCGCGGTGATGAGCCAGGCAACGACCCGCAAAGCTGACGTCGACGCCATGAAGCTTGTATTTCGGCCGCGCCCGCGTTATGGAGCGCGCCAGCTTTCCATCAAATCCATCGCATGAAAGGGGCAGTCCATGGCCCGCGTAACCGTTGAAGATTGCATCGACAAGGTCGACAACCGTTTTGAACTCGTGCTGCTCGCCGGCCACCGCGCCCGCCAGATCAGCCAGGGCGCGCAGATCACCGTTCCGCGCGACAATGACAAGAACCCTGTCATCGCGCTGCGCGAGATCGCCGACGAGACGCTGTCGCCCGACGACCTCAAGGAAGACCTGATCCATTCGCTGCAGAAGCATGTCGAGGTCGACGAGCCGGAAGCCGAGGGCGAGGCGATCACCGACGAGACCGGCGCGACCGTCGCTGCTGCCGACACCGACGACGCCGAGGAGAACGTTACGTTCGACCGCATGAGCGAGGAAGATCTGCTCGCCGGCATCGAAGGTCTGGTGCCGCCCGAAAAGAGCGACGACTACTAAGAGCTATTGTCCGGGTTGGATCAACCATCCAGGACTTCCGTATCTTAGGTTTCGTGGCTATCTATGAGGTGCGTCGCACGCCAGTGCGGCGCATCAATCATTTCAGCACCGCGAGATCCCGCCCATGATGCGTCAGTATGAGCTTGTCGAGCGCGTCCAGCGCTACAAGCCTGACGTCAACGAGGCGCTGCTCAACAAGGCTTATGTCTATGCCATGCAGAAGCATGGCCACCAGAAACGCGCCTCCGGCGATCCCTATTTCTCGCATCCGCTCGAAGTCGCCGCCATCCTCACCGACATGCATATGGACGAGGCGACGATCGCTGTTGCCTTGCTGCACGACACGATCGAGGACACGACGGCGACAAGAGCCGAGATCGACGAGCTGTTCGGTCCGGAAATGGGCAAGCTGGTCGAAGGCCTCACCAAGCTGAAGAAGCTCGACCTGGTCTCGAAGAAGGCCGAGCAGGCGGAGAATTTGCGCAAGCTCCTGCTCGCGATCTCCGAGGATATTCGCGTTCTTCTGGTCAAGCTCGCCGACCGCCTGCACAACATGCGCACGCTCGATCATATGCCCGAGTCCAAGCGCCTGCGCATCGCCGAGGAGACGATGGACATCTATGCGCCCTTGGCCGGGCGCATGGGCATGCAGGGCATGCGCGAGGAACTGGAAGAAATCGCCTTCCGTTACATCAATCCGGAGGCTTATCGCGCCGTTACCGCAAGGCTTGCCGAGATTTTCGAGCGCAACAAGGGCGTCCTGCAGGAGATCGAGACGGCGCTATCGGGCCTGTTCGAGAAGCACGCCATCAAGGCGAGCGTGAAGAGCCGGCAGAAGAAGCCGTGGTCGGTGTTCCGCAAGATGGAGGCCAAGGCGCTTTCCTTCGAGCAGCTCTCCGACATTTTCGGTTTCCGCGTCGTGGTCGATTCCGTCGATGACTGCTACCGCGCGCTTGGCGCCATCCACACCACCTGGTCGATGGTGCCCGGCCGCTTCAAGGACTACATCTCGACGCCGAAGCAGAACGACTACCGTTCCATCCACACCACCATCGTCGGCCCGTCGCGCCAGCGCGTCGAATTGCAGATCCGCACCAAGGAGATGAACAAAATCGCCGAATATGGCGTCGCCGCGCATTCGATCTACAAGGACAGCGGCGGCAAGACGAACGGCGCCGGCCACGCGATCTCCAGGGAGACCAACGCCTATGCCTGGCTGCGGCGCACCATCGAGCAATTGGCCGAAGGCGACAATCCCGAGGATTTCCTCGAAAACACCAAGCTGGAACTATTCCAGGACCAGGTGTTCTGCTTCACGCCCAAGGGCATGCTGATCGCGCTGCCGCGCGGCGCCACCCCGATCGACTTCGCCTACGCCGTCCACACGGATGTCGGCGACACCTGCGTCGGCGCCAAGGTCAATGGCCGTATCATGCCCTTGATGACGGAGCTCAAGAACGGCGACGAGGTCGAGATCATCCGCTCCAAGGCGCAGGTGCCGCCCGCCGCCTGGGAATCGGTCGTGGTCACCGGCAAGGCGCGGGCCGCCATCCGCCGCGCCACCAAGAATGCGATACGCAAGCAATATTCCGGTCTCGGCGCCCGCATTCTCGAGCGCGCCTTCGAGCGCGCCGGCAAGACCTTCACCAAGGAGAGCCTGAAGCCGGTTCTGCACCGGCTGGCGCGCAAGGACATCGAGGACGTGCTGGCCTCGGTCGGCCGCGGCGAACTGAGCTCCACCGATGTCATGAAAGCGGTCTTCCCCGACTATAAGGACGAGCGCGTCACCGTCGCGCCGCCCAAGCAGCGCGAGGAAGGCTGGTCGAAGATCCGCAACGCCGCCGGCATGCTGTTCCAGATGCCCGGCACCCGCGCCGCGAAGAAGGACAAGGACCAGCAGCGCGATGGCGCGGTGCCGATCCGTGGCGTGCGCGGCGACCTGCCGGTGCGCTTCGCCCCGGAAGGGGCGGTGCCCGGCGACCGCATCGTCGGCATCATCCAGCCCGGAACCGGCATTACCATCTATCCGATCCAGTCGCCGGCGCTGCAGGCCTTCGACGACCAGCCCGAGCGCTGGATCGACGTGCGCTGGGACATCGACGAACGCACCAAGGAACGTTTCCCGGCGCGCATCTCGGTCACCGCCATCAATGCGCCGGGTTCGCTGGCCGACATCGCCCAGGTGGTGGCGTCCAACGACGCCAACATCCACACGCTGTCGATGATACGCACGGCGCCCGATTTCACCGAGATGCTGATCGATCTCGAGGTCTGGGACCTCAAGCATCTCAACCGGCTGCTGTCGCAGCTGAAGGACAATTCGAGCGTCAGCGATGCGCGGCGCGTTAACGGCTAAATGACTGGACCCTGACCGCGAAAAGTGGAACGGGTCAGGGATTGAATGGGGATAAAAATGAACACCGACGAAGTGCTGGGCATTTTCCGCGAGGCCGGCGCCGTTCTCGAAGGTCATTTCATCCTGACGTCCGGCCTGCGCAGTCCGGTCTTCCTGCAGAAGGCGCGGGTCTTCATGCATGCCGACAAGACCGAGCGCCTGTGCAAGGCGCTGGCCGAGAAAATCCGGAAAGCGGTGCCGGGCAGGATCGACTATGTCGTCGGCCCGGCGATCGGCGGCCTGATCCCGGCCTATGAGACCTCCCGTCATCTCGGCGCGCCGGCGATCTGGGTCGAGCGGGAAGGGGGCGAATTCAGGCTCCGCCGCTTCGAGATTGCCGAAGGCTCGCGCGTCGTCATCGTCGAGGACATCGTCACAACAGGCCTGTCGATCCGCGAGACCATCGATTGCCTGCGCGAGATCGGCGCGGAAGTGGTGGCGGCCGCCTGTATCATCGACCGCTCGGCCGGTAAGACCGATGTCGGCGTGCCGCTGATCGCGCTTGCCGAATATGAGGTGCCGGCCTATCCCGCCGACCGCCTGCCGCCGGAACTCGCCGCCATTCCCGCCGTTAAGCCGGGAAGCCGCAACATCTGACTCCCCAATGTATGAAACCAACCACTTGAGCGCATCGCTTGAATCTCTTTCGCAGCGACGCGCGCCGAGGCCGCAATGATCGCGGGCATCGACCATTTCGTGCTGACGGTCCGCTCGGTGAAAGCGAGCTGCGAGTTCTACGAGCGTGTGCTCGGCATGCGGCGCCTGGATGAACCGAACCGGCCGACCGCGCTTCTGTTCGGCGCGCAGAAGATCAACCTGCATGAGGTCGGCCGCACGTTCGAGCCGAAGGCCAAGACGCCGACGCCCGGTTCCGGCGATTTCTGCCTCGTGGCGGCGGTGCCGCTTGCAGAAGTCCAGGCCAGCCTCGAAGCCAATGGCGTGGCGATCGAAGTCGGCCCGGTCTTACGCACCGGCGCGCGCGGCCCGATGATGTCGGTCTATTTTCGCGATCCCGACGATAATCTGGTCGAGGTCAGCGAGTACCGGCTCGACTGAGATCGAGCCGCATGGCGCAGCGCTGGCCCAAAGCCATGCCGTGATCGGCCTCGTCGCTGAGCAGATCGGCCAGCCGTCTGTCGATCTCGGCGCCTTCCAGGATGCGAAATCCGCACCGCTGATAGAAGGGCGCGTTCCAGGGGACGTCGCGAAACGTGGTCAGCGTCACCGCTGCCAGGCCGCGCTGCCTGGCGTCCCCGACCGCCCGTTCAAGCAAAGCCCGGCCGATGCCCGAACCCTGCCGGTCGAGGCGAACGTCCAACTCCCAGATATGCAGCGTATCGCCCTCCATCCCGGCGCTCAGGAACCCGACCGGCCGGTCCTGATCGTCGGCGGCAACCCAGCATGCGCCACCGGCGATCAGCGCGCAGTGCCGCTCCGGGCTGACATTGTCTCCGTCGGCGAGCCACGCCAGTTCCGGAATGGCGCGGAACGCTTCCCCGGCCGATTGTTCAATAGGCGGCAATGCCTCGGCGTCCTCGGCCCGCGCCAGTCGAATGGTGATCATCGGCTCCGCATCCTGGTTCTTCTCCTCAGTTTCGCCAGAATGAAGCCGTTGTTACAGCCTGCGGCAGACCATCGCGGCGGCGTTTCGTTGTTACGCGGCCTGGCCGTCGCTATATCAAAGACTTGTTGCCTTTCTGCGCCATCGAAGCGCAAGATATGTTTGGCGCGACCCGGTGGTGGCAGGGGCAGCGCATGTTGGACCGGGAACTGGAACAGAGTGCTTTTTCGACGCCGAGAGCCTGATGGCCTCCTTGAGCGGGTGCGTACTTATCTTTGGCCGCGCCGCTCGTTCTCGCGTTCCGTGCAATATTTCTCCAAACGCATCCTGCGGCTGAAGGCGACGCCGCATTCCGTCGCTGCCGGCGTTGCCGCGGGCGTTTTCGCTTCCTTCTTCCCGCTTGGCTTCCACTTCATCGTCGCTGCCGTTTTGTGCTGGATCATCGCCGGCAATCTGGTCGCGGCGGCGCTCGGCGCCGTGTTCTTCGGCAATCCGTTGACCTTCCCGCTTTTGTGGGGCGCGTCCTGGGAAACCGGCAAACTGCTCCTGCATGAGCACCTGCCGAAGCACGGCCCGCCCGAGCATCTGGGCGAAATGATGCACAAGCTCTCCTTCGCGAAGCTCTGGCACCCCGTTCTGGAGCCGATGCTCATTGGCGCGGTGCCGCTTGGCCTCGTCTTCGGACTCGTGTTCTACGCCATCACGCGCTGGGGCATGACCGTGTTTCGCGAGCAGCGCAGGAAGCGCATGGTCGAGCGCGCCGAGAAGAAAGCGCGGCAGGGCGGACGGGAAGTGCCGGCGGAATGATCATCGGCATCGGCAGCGACCTGATCGACATCAGACGCATCGAAAAATCGCTGGAGCGGCACGGCCGGCGCTTCGTCCAGCGCATCTATACCGAGGTCGAACAGGCCAAGTCGGAAAAGCGCGCCGCCCGCGCTGCCTCCTATGCCAAGCGCTTCGCCGCCAAGGAGGCTTGCGCCAAGGCGTTGGGCACCGGCATGGCCGAGGGCGTGTTCTGGCGCGACATGGGCGTGGTCAACCTGCCGAGCGGCGCGCCGACCATGGCGCTGACCGGCGGCGCCGCGGCCAGGCTGGAGAAAATCCTGCCGAAGGGCCACTGTGCGCTGATCCATCTCACCATCACCGACGATTTCCCGCTTGCTCAAGCCTTTGTGATCATCGAGGCGGTGCCCGCCGAACAAGCGCCACATTGATTCCATTTGACCACGAGCGGCATGACGTTGCTCAGCGCCCGCCGAGACTCTATACCAACATCGCACAATCGAGGACGACATGAGCGTGGCTGAAAAATCGCAGAAGAAATCCGGCGGGCTTGGTGAAACCTTCTCCGTCATCATCCAGGCTCTGCTGCTCGCGCTCGTCATCCGCACGCTGCTCTTCCAGCCTTTCTCCATTCCGTCGGGCTCGATGCGCCCGACGCTGCTCGAAGGCGACTATCTCTTTGTCACCAAATGGGCCTATGGCTATTCGCGTTACTCGCTGCCTTTCGGCCCAGATCTTTTCTCGGGTCGTATCTGGGGCGCCGAGCCCAAGCGTGGCGACGTGGTGGTATTCAAGTTCCCGCCGGATCCGTCGGTCGACTACATCAAGCGCGTCGTCGGCCTGCCCGGCGACAAGATCCAGGTGAAGGACGGCCAGCTTTTCATCAATGACGTCGGCGTGCCGCGCGTAAAGACCGGCCAGATCGACAATCCCGATGTCACCGAGGAAAACCGGCCGATCGATGTCTATCGTGAGACGCTGCCGAACGGCGTCAGCTACGACACGCTCGACATCAACTCCGATTCGATCGGCGACAACACGCGCGAATTCGTCGTGCCGGCCGGGCACTATTTCATGATGGGCGACAATCGCGACAATTCCTCCGACAGCCGCTTTGCCGTCGGCTATGTGCCGGCCGAGAACCTTGTCGGCCGCGCCAACGTCATCTTCTTCTCGATCGCCGGCAAGGCGAGCCCGCTCGAGATATGGAAGTGGCCGTCGCTGATGCGCGCCGGGCGCCTGTTCCATTTCGTCCACTAGAGCGATGGCGGCCAGCAAGCGTTTGACCGCCGATGCCCTCGCCGAAGCGCTTGTCGAGCGCACCGGCCATGTCTTCGCCGACCCTCAGCGCCTGCAGCGGGCGCTGACCCATGCAAGCGCCCGTTCGACCCATGCCGGCGTCGACTACGAGCGTTTCGAATTCCTGGGTGACCGCGTTCTCGGCCTTGTCGTGGCCGACATGCTGCTCGCGGCCTTTCCCGATGCCGCCGAGGGCGAGCTTTCGCTGCGTCTCAACGCGCTGGTCAATGCCGAGGCGCTCTCGGAAATCTCCGAACAGATCGGCCTGCCGGAACTCGTGCGCGCCGGTTCCGATGTGCGCAATCTCGAGGGACGCAAGCGCACCAATCTACGCGCCGATGCGCTGGAATCGCTGATAGCCGTGCTCTACCTCGACGGCGGGCTGGACGCGGCGCGTGCGTTCATCCACCGCTACTGGCGGCCGCGCTCGCAAGCGACAGGGGCTGCGCGGCGCGACGCCAAGACCGAATTGCAGGAGTGGGCGCACCAGGCGGCCGCCGGCGCCGTGCCGGCCTACCGCATCGACGGCCGCGAGGGACCGGACCACGATCCGCTGTTCACGGTCAGCGTCGAGGTCGGCTCTTTTGCTCCCGCGACCGGCAGCGGCCGGTCCAAGCGCGAGGCCGAGCAGGCGGCGGCGGCTACTCTTTTGCTGCGCGAGGGCGTATGGAGCGCGGCATGACCGCAAACCAATCCCCCGAGAGCCCCAACACCCGCTCCGGCTTCGTCGCGCTGATCGGCGCGCCCAATGCCGGCAAGTCGACGCTGGTCAACCAGCTTGTCGGCGCCAAGGTGTCGATCGTCACCCACAAGGTGCAGACCACCCGCGCCATCGTGCGCGGCATCGCCACGCATGACAACGCGCAGATCGTCTTCGTCGACACGCCCGGCATCTTCAAGCCGAAGCGGCGGCTGGACACCGCGATGGTGACCACCGCCTGGGGCGGCGCCAAGGACGCGGATGTCGTGGTGCTGCTGATCGACGCCGAGCGCGGCATCAAAGGTGACGCCGATGCCATCCTCGACCGGCTGAAGGACGTCCGGCAGCCGATGCTTCTGGTCCTCAACAAGGTCGACCGCGTCAAGCCGGAAACGCTTCTTGCGCTGGCCGCGACAGCGAACGAACGCGTTCCGTTCAAGCGCACCTTCATGGTCTCCGCGCTCACCGGCTCCGGCTGCAAGGACCTGCTCGACTATCTCGCCGAGACGCTTCCAGCCGGTCCCTGGTATTATCCAGAGGACCAGATATCCGACCTGCCGATGCGCCAGCTCGCGGCCGAAATCACGCGCGAGAAGCTTTATCTGCGGCTCCATCAGGAGCTTCCCTATTCCTCGCATATCGAAACCGAGAAATGGGAAGAGAAGAAGGACGGCTCGGTGCGCATCGAGCAGGTCATCTATGTCGAGCGCGACAGCCAGAAGAAGATCGTGCTCGGCCACAAGGGCGAGACGATCCGCGCCATCGGCCAGGCCGCGCGGATGGAAATCGCCGGCATCCTCGAGCAGAAGGTGCATCTCTTCCTGTTCGTGAAGGTGCGCGAGAACTGGGGCGACGACCCCGAGCGCTACCGCGAGATGGGGCTGGAATTTCCAGGGTAAGCCGGTTTGCGTCGCTCCAAACTTGATTTCGCCGCGCAACAGGTGAAAAGCTCCGCCCATGGAATGGCGCGACGAGGGAATAGTTCTCGGCACTCGCAAGCATGGCGAAACCAGCGCCATCCTCGAGGTGATGACGCGTGCGCATGGCCGCCATCTCGGCCTGGTGCGGGGAGGGCGCTCGCGCAAGCAGCAGCCGGTGCTGCAGCCCGGCAACCGCGTCGACCTTCTGTGGCGGGCGCGGCTCGACGAGCATCTGGGCACCTTCCAGGCCGAGGCGATCGAGATGAACGCCGCGCGGCTGATGGACAGTGCGGTCGCCGTCTACGGCCTGCTGACCATGGCCGCGCATCTCAGGCTCCTGCCCGAGCGCGATGCCCATGGCGGCCTTTACGAGGCGCTTGCCGTGATGATCTCGCATCTGGGCGATGCCGATGCGGCGGGCGAGCTGGTGGCGCGCTTCGAGCTGCTCATCCTCGATGAATTGGGCTTCGGCCTCGACCTCAGCCAATGCGCGGCGACCGGCTCCAGGCAGGATCTCGCCTATGTCTCGCCGAGATCCGGACGCGCAGTGTCGCGCGAAGCCGGTGCGGCCTGGCACGACAAGATGCTGGCGCTGCCCGCCTTCCTGCAACGCGGTTCCGGCCTGCGCGCCGATGCGGCGGCGCTGGAAGACGCCTTCCGGCTGACCGGCTTCTTCTTCACCCGCCATGTCTACGAGCCGCGCGGCGTCGAGCCGCCCGACGCCCGCGCCGGCTTCCTGGCCGCGCTGCGCCGGCACCATACGGCGGTGAAGGCGATTGCGGGCGGGGCAGGATAGCTGAGGCGAGCGCCTAATAGGCTCCCCGCCGCTCCAGGAAATCGTCGAGCATGGCGCGCTGGCCCTTCAGGATCCTGAGCCCGGCTTCGGGCAATGGAAACCAGCCGGCTCGATCCACTTCCGGGAATTCCTTCATGCGTCCCGATTTTGGCGGCCATTCCATGGTGAACATGTTGCTCCTGATGGCATCCGCATCGATGTCGGCCTCGACGCTCCACGCGATGACGATCTTGCCGCCCGGCTGCCTGTAGCCGCCGAGCGGCCGGAAATCGCCGGCGACGGCGACGCCGAGCTCCTCTTCGGCCTCGCGTTTGGCGGCCTCCAGCTCATCCTCATTGTCGCCGATCAGTCCTTTCGGGATGGACCACGCGCCTTCATCCTTTCTTGCCCAGAACGGCCCGCCCGGGTGGACGAGCAGGAATTCGAACACACCGGCAATGCGCCTGTGGATCAGCAGGCCCGCGCTTTTCTGCGGCATCGGTCACCTCGCGGCATCTTCTTCGCCCGCGCGAGAATAGCACGAGTATTTCGCTGCCGAGGTCACGCAGTCCCGTCGGCAATGCCATCAGCCCCGGCGGCCCGGCATGGGATGAACCGGCAAGTTGCTGGCAATCGGCGACGAAACATGCTCGATCTTGTCAGTCGGCCCGATCTCGTCAGTCGGCCCGATCTTGTTAGTCGGCCCAATCTTGTTAGTAGGCAAGACGCTGATTTCGACCAGCCGTCTCATCGCCGCATTTGTTGGCCACGACTGGTCTGGTTTTGAGGGAAACCGCCATGTTTTTCAGCCTGATCGCCATTGCCGCCGTCATAGCTCTTTTCGTCATCGTTTCACGCCAGCAGAACCGCATCGCGCTGGTCGAGCGCGAGCTCGGCGTCCTGCGCGGCCTGGTGCAGTCGGGCGCTTCGCTGTCCGCGCCCAAGGCGGCGGACGCCACGCAGGAGGGTCTTCCCGAGGAGGCCAAGGCAGCCGTGGCGCCTGCCGCGCGGTCGGCGGACGGCGCGGCCGAAGAGATCGCCGCGAAGCCCGAGGCGGCCGAAGAGGCGGCGGCAGCGGCAGGACCTTGGACGAAGGCCCAAGCGCCCGCGGCGCAATCCGCCGGGCCGTCCAAACCGGCGCAACCTGTCTCCGCCACCGAGACGCCCGGAGCAGAACCGCCCGCGCCCGCGAAGGCGGCGCGCCAGAGCGATGTCGAGACGGCGCTGGGCACGCGCTGGGCGGTCTGGGTCGGCGGCATCGCACTGGCGCTGGGCGGCCTGTTCCTGATCCGCTACACCATCGAAGCCGGCATCTTCGGCCCCGGCGTGCGCCTGACGATGGCCGGCGTCCTCGGCCTGGTGCTGATTGGCGGTGCCGAATTCATCCGCCGCACCGGCTTCAAGGTGCCGGTGCAAGGCGCCGCCGGCGCCTACATCCCCGCGATCCTGACCGGGGCGGGCGCCTTCATCCTGTTCGGCACGGTCTACGCCGCGCACGGCATCTACGGCTTCATCGGCCCGGCGACGGCCTTCGTGCTGCTTGGCGCCATCGGCGTCGCGACCATTGGCGCATCGCTCCTGCATGGCATGGCGCTGGCCGGCATCGGCCTCGTCGGCGCCATGGTCACGCCGGCGCTGGTCGCCTCGCAGGCGCCCAATCCCTGGGCGCTGTTCGTCTATCTGGCGATCGTGCTCGCCGCCACGGCGGCAATCGCCCGCATCCGCGACTGGAGGGCATTGGTTGCCGCCGCTTTCGCCGGCACCGGCATCTGGACCATTCTTTACATGGTCGACGCGCCGGACGTGAATCTTGCCGCCGTCCTGTTCATCGGCCTGGCGACGCTCGCCGTGCTGGCTTTCGTCTGGCTCGGCCTTTTCTTGGTTACTGGCCGCGACGATGCGGCGCGCGGCTTCGACTGGCCGTCGATCGTGCCCGGCTTCTTCATCGCGTTGAGCGCGCTTGGGCTGTCCGTCGATCCGGCCTTTGCCAGCGCCGGCGATGCCTTGCACGGCGCGGTCCTTTTGGCGGCGCTGGTCGCGGTGGCGCTCTACCGGCCGCGCGCGCTGCCGCTGGTCTTCGCCGCCGGCATCGCGACAGTGCTGATCTATCTCGGCATCATCCCGCCCGCCACGATCGGCGCCAATGCGCTCGATGTCGGGCTGGACGCTCAGCCCCTGGCGTCGTCCGACACGCTGACTTTCCGCATCGGCATCGCGCTTGGCCTGATCTTCCTCGCGGCCGGTTTCTGGGCGGCGCGTCGGTTTGCCGCCACCGCTTCGCTGCGCGCGGCCTGCTGGGCCGCCTGGGGCGTCATTGCTCCGCTGACGGTGCTCACCGCGCTGTGGCTTACCTTCGGCGATATCGACCGCGACCTCGGCTACGCGTTGCCGGCGTTGTTGCTGGTGCTCGCCTTCGCCGCCGGCGGTGAATGGATCGCGCGCGCCGAGGAGCCGCCGTTGACCGGCGGCCCGGCTGTGTCCTTCGCGCTTGGCGGCGCCGGCGTCGCCGGCCTGTTGATGCTGCACATGGCCTTCGGTTCCGGCTGGACGACAGTGCTCCTGGGCGCCGCCGCGGTCGTCCCGGCGCTGGCCACGCGCTGGCGGTCCTACCCCGTGCTGGGCTGGGTCGCGGTGGGCGCGGCGGTCGCCGTGCTCGCCCGTGTCGCCTTCGATCCGACCATCGTCGGCGCGGCGTTTCTGTCCAGGACGCCGGTCTTCAACTGGCTGCTGCCTGGCTATGGCGTGCCGGCGCTCGCCTCCGGCTTCGCCGCCTGGCAACTCGCCCGCACCACCAATGGCCGGCCGCGCCTTGCCATGGAGGCAGCCTCGGCGCTGTTCGCGCTGCTCACCATCGCCATGCTGGTGCGCCACGCCATGCATGGTGGCGTTATCGACACCGGCACCGTGACCCTTGCCGAACAGGCGATCTACACGCTGATCGCGCTCGGCGCCGGCGCCATGCTGGTCGCCATCGACATGCGCTCGCCAAGCTCGGTGCTGCGCTATGGCTCGATGGCCGCCGGCGTGATCTCGGCGGGCCTGATCGCCGTGCAGCATTTCGTGGTGCTGAACCCGCTGCTGACGGACGAGTCGACCGGCACGATTCCTGTCTTCAACCTTTTGTTCCTCGCCTATCTGCTGCCGGCGATCGCGGCGGGCGCGCTGGCGCTCTATGTCCGCGACAAGCGTCCGAGATGGTATGCGGCGATGCTGGCGCTGATCGCCTCGCTGCTTGCCTTCGCCTATGCTACGCTTTCGGTGCGCCGCCTGTTCAAAGGCGAGTTCATCGCCTTGTGGAGCGGGCTTGGCCAGCTCGAGACCTACACTTACTCGGCGCTCTGGCTGGTCATAGGCGTTGCGTTGCTCACCGCCGGCGTCTGGCTGAAGTCGCAAGTGCTGCGCATCGGCTCCGCGGTGCTGATCGCGGTCGCGGTGCTGAAAGTCTTCCTGTTCGATATGTCGGAGCTGGAAGGCGTGCTGCGCGCGCTCTCCTTCATCGGCCTCGGCGCCGTGCTGATCGGCATCGGCCTGTTCTACCAGCGGCTGCTGACGCGGGCGGCGAGGAAAGGGTGAAAGTCTGGGGTTTCCTGGACTGCTGCCACTATTTCCGGACAACGCCGCGCAGGCGGCGCTCTTCGGCTGCCTCTTTGATGAGGCCAGCAATCTTGCGGACGAATGCCGGACTGAAGGAACCGATCGGCTTCGTCGTCACGAGGTCGTAAGCTTCGTCAACACGCGCACGGTTGTACTCGTCGAGGATCAGCCATGACGGAAAATCGAGGCCGCCCCTACGACACTCGATCTCACTGATGGCAATATAAGTGCGGGTCGCGTGGGGTTGCTGCGAGGTGAGCGGGAACAGGAACAGCGCTGCCGGCGTAGTCGGCGTTCTGACCACGATGCAGACAGGGCGCGCTTTGCGGCCGGACTCCTCACCAGCGTCAGCCTGCCGTGCCCACAAATAGTAATATCGAAGCAGATCGCCGGGCTTAAACATCCGGCTCATCGCCACTTATGATGGCTTCCAACCCCGACATCAGTTCGTTGTGGATCTCGTCAGGCGCATTCTCGAGCGTGTAAGCCGCGGCATGAGACGAACCAACGAGTTGCCGGTATTGCCTGGCCGACAGGATGATCAGCTTTTCCTTGCCGCGTTTTGTCAGCGCGACAGGCTCGATCATTGCTGTTTCGAGGATTTCGCCCGATACGCGGTTCATGTCTGAAAAGGTGAATTGTTTCATCGATTGCCTCATACGCGATATACGCAATATACGTATCTTACGTAATTAAACAATGAGTCGGTTTGGGACTCGAACGGGAATAAGCCGGCCCACGCCTTCGTTATTCATTTGCTTGGGTAATCGCAGCGGTTCGGCCGCTTCGCGCTGACTGCTTGCACCGCGCCTGGAAGGCGCGTTCTATCGGGATGGAAAGCGACCTCGAAACAAGCGGTCATGGACGACAAGAAGGCAGCGATCCTGAGCGAAATACCGCGGTTGCGGCGCTATGCGCGCTCGCTGCTGCGCGACCGCGATTCCGCCGACGATCTCGTCCAGGATTGCCTGGAGCGGGCGCTTGTGCGGCTCGACAACTGGCAGACTGGAGAGAGCCCCCGGAGGTGGCTGTTTACGATCATGCATCACTTGTTCATCGACCAGATGCGCAAGGTCAACCGGCGCGGCGAGGCGGCGATATTGCCGCTCGAAGCCGGTGAGGCCCAGTCCGCGCCCGCCGATCAGGTCGAGACCATCGCCTCGCGCGAGATCATGGATGCCTTGCAGGCGATCAGCCCCGATCGCCGCGCGGCGTTGGTGATGGTCGCCATCGAGGGCTTTTCCTATGCCGAGGCCGCCAACATCCTTGGCGTGCCGGCCGGCACGCTGATGTCGCGCATCGCCCGCGGCCGCGAGGAATTGCGAGGCCTGCTTGAGGACTCATCGCGCCGCCGCTCGCTGAGGATCGTCGAGAAATGACCCGTCGTGATTTTTCCGAACGCGATATCCACATGGCCCTCGACGGCGAGCTGCCGGGCGACGAACGCATGGCCTATGACGCCTGGCTTGAGGCCAATCCCGAGATGAAGGCGAAGTCCGCGCGCTACATCGCCGATCGCGCCGCCATGCGCGCTGCTTTCGCTGGCGTGATGGACGAGCCGGTGCCGGCGAGGCTGCGGCAGGCATTGCTCGGCCAGGCCCCTGCAAAGGCATCGGCCTGGCGCTCGCGCTGGTGGCTCTCGGCCGCGGCTGCCGTGGTGCTCGCCGTCGGCGGCTTTGGCGGCTATATCGCCGGCATCGACGGCATCGCCCGTGGCGGCGACGGCGACGACCAGCTCGCCGAGCAGGCGATCGCCGCCCATGTCGTCTACGCCGCCGAGAAGCGCCATGCCGTCGAAGTCCCGGCGAGCGACAAGGATCATCTCCAGACCTGGCTGTCGAACCGCGTCGGGCTGAAGCTGGTTGCGCCCGACCTGACGGCCGAGGGCTTCGAATTGATCGGCGGCCGGCTGCTGCCGGCCGGTGAGCAAGGCAAGGCGGCGATGCTGCTCTACGAGGACGCCAAGGGCGAGCGCATCTCGCTCTTCGTCACCGCCGAATCGGCTCAAACATCGAAGGGCACCTATACGGCCGAGGCAGGCGGTCCGGAGGCGGTCTACTGGCTGGACAAGGGCTATGCCTGCGCCGTCGTCGGCTCGTTGCCGCCGGAGCGATTGTCGGATGTCGCAAAGAGCGCCTATGGCCAGCTCCTGGCCGGCATATCGAGCTGAACCGGCTGCGTTTTTCGGCGGCCGGCAGCCCGTCGAACGGCAATTCCGTTCAAGCGCCTGGCCCTTTCCTGCCGTGGCGGAAACTGTCACAATTCGGCCCTAATCAAGGAGCGATAGCGCTTGATGAATGCCCGCGCTTCGGCCAGTGTTCGCGACGCATCCACCGGGGCCGTTTTCTTAAACCCAATCGAGGTTCTCCCAAGCCCGCATGCCTGCCGAGATCCGCAAGGCCCGCGCGTCAGACGTCGATGACCTCGCCGCCATCGAGAAGGCCGTTTTTCCGGGCGACAGGCTCTCGCGCCGCTCTTTCCGCCAGTTCATCGAACGTGAAACCGCCGAGATGCTGGTGGCCGAGAGCGAGGGCCGAGTCGCCGGCTATGCCGTGGTGCTGTTTCGCAAGGGCAGCGGAGTCGCGCGGCTCTATTCCATCGCCGTCGGCCCCTTCTTCGGCCGGCTCGGCATCGGTCGCCTTCTGTTGGCGGCCGCCGAGGAAGCGGCCTTCGAGCACGATCGGCTGCTGCTGCGCCTCGAAGTGCGCGAGGACAACGACCGCGCCATCCGTATCTACGAGCAGGCCGGTTATCGAAGACTGGGCCGCGAGCCCGACTACTACGAAGACGGCGCGACGGCGCTGCGCTATGAAAAGACGCTGCGCGGCGACACCCCGACCGCGACCAAGGTGCCGTTCTACCAACAGACCTGCGAGTTCACCTGCGGCCCGTGCTGCCTGATGATGGCGATGGCCAATTTCGACCGTGGCTTCGTGCCCGACCCGGTCATGGAAATCCGCCTGTGGCGCGAGGCGACCACGGTCTTCATGATGTCCGGCCCTGGCGGCTGCGAGCCTTTCGGCCTGGCGGTCGCCGGCTACGAGAGCGGGCTCGCGGCCGAGATATTCGTCTCCTTCTACGGCGCGTTGTTCCTGCAGTCGGTGAGGAGCGAGGACAAGCGCCGGGTGATGGAGCTCGCCCAGGTCGATTTCCGCCGCCGCGCCGAACTCTACGGCATTCCCGTCAATTACCGTCCGTTCGGCATCGGCGACATCCGCGACGCCCTGGCCGAGGGCAAGCTGGTGGTGGTGCTGGTCAGCGGTTTCCTGATGTTCGGCAAGAAGGTGCCGCATTGGGTGCTGGCCATCGGCGACGACGGCGATCATATCTTGATCCACGACCCATGGGTGGAGGATGAAAGGCAGGAAACGATCCTCGATGCCGCGAACATTCCGGTGCCTTACGACATTTTCATGAACATGGCGCAGTTCGGCCGCGACGGTTTACGCGCCGCCATCACTCTGGGAAAACGCTGAGACAATGACCTGGGTTATCCTCACAGGCAGGCAGAACGACATCGATCAGGTGGCCACACCCCACAAGATCATCACCAACCGCGACTATCTCGCGCATCCGGCGCTGTTCCGCGGCCAACGGCCGAAGGTGATCAACCTGTCGAACAATTACGGCTACCAGAGCCGCGGCTACTACGCCTCGCTGCTGGCCGGCTCGCGCGGCCACCGGGTGATCCCGACCGTCGAGACCATGATCGACCTGTCGGAGCGCAAGCTTTACGAGCACGCGTTGCCGGAACTAGAGCTTGCCTTGAACAAATGCAGGAAGGACCTCGGCGGGACTTTCCCGGCCAAGGTCGCGATCTTCTTCGGCATCGGTCCGTCGAAAGTCTGGGACCGTTTCGCCAAGCTTTTGTTCGACTGGTTCCGCGCGCCGGCGCTCGAGGTCCACATCAAGGACAGCGCCGAATGGGCCTCGATCCGCAAGATCGGCTTCCTGCCGCTCGCCCGCATGACCGAGGATGAGGAAGAATTCTTCCTGCAATGCCTGGACACCTACACCAACCGCGAGTGGCGCGACACCAAGGGCCGCACGCCGGCGCGCTATACTTTCGCCACGCTGGTCGATCCGCATGAGGAACTGCCGCCGTCGGAAATCTCCTCGCTGCGCTATTGGGCGAGGATTGCCGAGAAGATGGGCGTCGAAGTCGAGCCGATCACCAGGAAGGACTTGGCCAAGCTCGCCAACTACGACGCGCTGTTCATCCGCGAGACCACCTCGATCTCCAACCACACCTACCGCTTCGCGCGCCGCGCCCAGCAGGAAGGCATGCCGGTGATCGACGATCCGCTGTCGATGATCCGCTGCACCAACAAGGTCTATCTCAACGAACTGATGACCTACAACAAGGTGCCGGTGCCGCCGACGGTGATGATCGCCGGCACGTCTGACTTTGAAGTGGCGGCGCAGACGCTCGGCTTCCCTCTGGTGCTGAAGATCCCGGATTCGTCTTTCTCGCGCGGCGTCAAGAAATGCGAGAACATGGCCGAGTTGACCAAGCTCGCGACCGAATGGCTGGACGATTCCGATCTCTTGATCGCGCAGAAATTCATTCCGACCGAATATGACTGGCGCGTCGGCGTGCTCGGCGGCCAGCCGCTCTTTGCCGTGCACTATCTGATGGCGAAGAAGCACTGGCAGATCGTGAACCACAAGGCCAGCGGCAAGCCCGACCAGGGCGGGATCAAGACATTCACGCTGAAGCAGACGCCGCCTCATGTCGTCGAGACGGCGGTCAAGGCCGCAAAATGCATCGGCGACGGGCTCTACGGCGTCGACCTCAAGGAGACCAAGGACGGCGTCTTCGTCATAGAGGTCAACGACAATCCCAATCTCGACCATGGCTGGGAGGATTCGGGCGAGAAGGACGAGCTGTGGGTGCGGCTGACGCAATGGTTCCTGGAGCGCCTGGAGAGGCCGGATAAGTAGCGGCCGGACAAATAGCGGCCGGAGAACCAACCGCCTGATTTGAGGGAACAAAATGCTGTTTTTCGTGATCGAGGATTTCCACGGCTCGGACCGCAAGGGGATCTACCGCCGCTTCCGCGACAAAGGCCGGCTGAAGCCCGACGAGCTCGTCGTGCATCACAGCTGGATCGCGGGCGACATGAGCCGCTGCTTCATGCTGGTGGAAGCCGACGATGCGACGGTGCTGCAGCGCTGGGTCATCGAATGGGCGGATTTGGTCGAATTCGAGATCGTTCCGGTGGCTAACAGCAAGGATATGGTAGCGGCATTGGCCGGGCATCTGTGAACGCATGTTTCGCGGGCCGTCAGATTGACGGCGTGACCAGCGCCGGCGATCTGACCGCGCGCCGGCACTCCTTGATCAGCCATTCGCGGAACGCTGCCACCACGTCGCGCCTTGCGCTGCGCTCGGGGATCGTCAGGCAATAGGGCTGGCGCAGCTCCAGGGATTGCGCGGCGGCCCGCACCAGCTTGCCATCCTCCAGCGCCCGGGCGCAATAGATGCCTTGCGCCAGCGCCACGCCTAGTCCTGAAATGGCGAGATCGAGCGCTGCCCGAGACGAGTTGGCCGAAAGCCCGCGCTGT
This sequence comes from Mesorhizobium sp. B3-1-6, assembly GCF_006439555.1. Classification (NCBI taxonomy): domain Bacteria; kingdom Pseudomonadati; phylum Pseudomonadota; class Alphaproteobacteria; order Hyphomicrobiales; family Phyllobacteriaceae; genus Mesorhizobium; species Mesorhizobium sp. B3-1-6. Next base: position 28,937 of record NZ_VFTM01000010.1, read on the forward strand.
GCCGCGCGGCCGGGCTCGCTTCCCGCAGCCTCGAACCAGTTGCGCCAGGATGGAAAGGATGCCCCCGTCGGTCCCCAGTCGGTGTGAATGAGCGGCAGGCCGGCAAGGCCGTCGGATTCGGTCGCGCCGGCCAGCGTCGGCGCGCAGACGGGATAGACGGCATCCCTGACGATCTCCTCGGTTGGATGCTCGCGATAGTGCGGACCGTAGGAGAGACGGATGTCGATCAGTTCATGATCGAACGGCACCGGATCGTCGTCGCCTCTCAGCGATATGTCGGCGGCGCCATGCGATGCGACAAAGCCGGCGATGCGCTCGGAAAGCCAGCCCATCGCCATGGAGGGCGGCACCGAAACGACGAGCCTCGGCCGGAACGCATCGCCGCCGACATCGCGTGCGACGCTGCCGATTTCGCGGAAGGCCATGCTGAGCCTCGGCAGCATCTCCACCCCGGCCTCGGTCAGCACCGCGCGCCGGTTGACCCGGTGGAACAGCTTTCGTCCCATCTGCTCCTCGACGGTGCGGATAAGTTGGCTGACGGCCGCCGCCGAAATCGACAGTTCCTCCGCCGCGGCCGCGAAGCTGCCCGTGCGCGCCGCCACTTCGAAGGCCTGAAGTCCGCGCAAGGAGGGAAGAGCGACCATGGCGATCCAATAGATAAGTCTACCTTATCTATTTCGCAGAAATCCTCGTTTTTCGAAAGGTTTATTTCTGGGTATCGTGGCCTCATGAACGCAATCGACCACGATGCAGCCATCGACCACCGCTCCGTGATAGCCTCGCTGACGAATGAGGAGCGCAGCCGGCTGACCGGAAAATCGGACGGGCCGGGCCTTGCCCAGCTCGCGCTCCATCTCGGCGCGATCATCCTCCTCGGCGCGCTGATCGTGGCCAAGGTGCCGTTCTGGCCGGTCCTGATGCTGCCGCAGGGCGTCCTGATCGTGTTCCTGTTCACGCTGCTGCATGAAACGGTCCACAGGACGGCGTTCGAAACACAGTGGCTGAACGATATGGTCGCGCGCTTCTGCAGCCTGGCGATCGCGCTGCCGGCCGACTGGTTCCGCTATTTCCACTTCGCCCATCACCGCTTCACCCAGGACCCCGAGAACGATCCGGAACTGGCCTTTCCGAAGCCCGAGACGATGCGGCAATACATCGTCCACGTCTCCGGTCTTCCGGTATGGTGGGGCCATTTCAAGACGCTCTACACCAATGCAATGGGGCGCTGCCGCGACAGCTACGTGCCGCCAAAGGGCTTGCCGAAGGTGAAGGCCGAGGCGCGGGCGATGATCGCCTTCTATGTCGTCCTGCTGGCGCTTGCGGTCTGGTTCAAGGCATCGGTGCTGCTTTATGTCTGGATCGTGCCGGCGCTGCTCGGCCAGCCGTTCCTCAGGCTCTATCTGCTGGCCGAGCACGGCCGCTGTCCCTTCGTCGCCAACATGCTGGAAAACACCCGTACGACGCTGACCAACTGGTTCGTGCGCAAGCTCGCCTGGAACATGCCTTACCATGCCGAGCACCACGCCTATCCCGGCGTGCCGTTCCACCAGTTGCCGCAATTCCACCGGCTGATCGAGCGGCACCTCAAGGTGGTCGAGCCCGGCTATGTGAGCTTCCATGAGAAATATATCGAGACGCTGCGCTAGCGCGTATTGATATTCAGGTGATGCCGGCCTGCAAATGCCGGCTTCCCGCGCTTCCGGTGCTCACGTACTTCAAGTACGCTCCGCTCCGGTTCTCGGAATCCGCCATTTTCGGCGCGGCCTAACCCGAATCTCAACACGTGCTCGGGAAATCAGCCCGATTGGCGCAGCAGCGCCTGCGCACGCAGCAGCCGGCTCACCTCGGCGGCCTTCGCCGGCACGCCGATCAGATAGCCTTGCGCCTCGCCGCAGCCGGCCTTGCGAAGCATGTCCAGCTGCGCCTCGGTCTCCACACCTTCGGCGGTGACGGTGATGCCGAGCTCGGCGCCGAGCCCGATCACCGTGCGCACGATAGCCGCCGTGTCGCGCTTGTCGAGATCGCTGGTGAAGGAGCGGTCGATCTTGATCTTGTCGACGGGGAAACGCCGGAGGTAGCCGAGCGAGGAATAGCCGGTGCCGAAATCGTCGAGCGCGATGCGCACGCCGAGACCGCGCAACTGGCTTAGCGTCTTCAGCACGGCGTCGCTCTCGTCCATCATCACCGTTTCGGTGATTTCGAGCTCCAGTCGGTTGGCCGGCAGGCCGGAGAAGGCAAGCGCCGCGATCACGCTGCGGGCGAAGCCGCCGCTCTTGATCTGCGCGGCCGAGACGTTGACGGCCATGCGCATGTCCGGCGGCCAGTTCGCCGCCACGTTGCACGCCTTGCGAAGCGCCCAGTCGCCGAGTTGCACGATCAATCCGGTTTCCTCGGCGACGGAGATGAAGTTCTCCGGCGACACCAGGCCGCGCGACGGCGAGCGCCAACGCATCAGGGCTTCCGCGCCGACAATTCTGCCGGAGCCGATGTCGAGGATCGGCTGGAAATCGAGTTCGAATTCGCGCCTGGAGAGCGCCGCCTCGAGATCGGCCTCGAGCGCCCGGCGCTCGCGCATCAGCGCATCCATGCCCGGCTCGAAGAAGCGATAGACATTGCGTCCTTCGCTCTTGCCCCGGTAGAGCGCCATGTCGGCGTTGGTGAGCAGTGTGTCGGCGTCGTGCCCGTCGCCGGGATAGAGCGCGATGCCGAGGCTCACGCCCACATGCATTTCGCGCCCCTTGTCGCGATAAGGCTTGCCGACGATCTCGACGATGCGCTTGGCGAGCTTTTCGGCATCGGCGACGCTCCTGATGCCGAACTGGATGATGGCGAACTCGTCGCCGCCGAAGCGCGCCACCACGTCCTTGCTGCTGCGCACCGAATGCTGCAGCCGCTTGGCGACGCATTGCAGCAGCCAGTCTCCGGCCGGGTGGCCGAACGTGTCGTTGACCGCCTTGAAGCGATCGAGGTCGAGCGAGAGGATCGCCAGCGGCTTGGCCTCGCCAAGCGCCTGGTCCAGCCGATCGCGAAACATCGAGCGGTTGGGCAGGTTGGTCAGCGTGTCGTGATGCGCAAGATGCGTCATGCGCTCTTCGGTGCGTCGGCGCTCGGTGACGTCCTCGAAAGTCGCCACCCAGCCGCCGCCGGCCAGCGGCCGCCGCAAGACGAAGAGCGTTCGGCCGTCGACCAGTTCGCGATAGCTGGAGCGCGACTGGCCGGCATCCAGGCTGGCCCTCGTCTTCCCGACCTCGACGTCGATTTCCAGCGGCGCGAAGATGCCGAGGCGAATGAGTTTGTCCAGCATCTGGCGATGCGTCATGCCCAGCGCGAAATCCGACGCCTTGGCATTGCATAGGTCCAGAAAGCGCTGGTTGCGCACGATGAGCCGGCCCTTGGCGCTGTACATCAGCAGGCCTTGCGACATGTTGGCCAACGCGGCGTCGAAGCGGCGGTGCTGCTCCTTCAGCTCCGCCTCGGCGCGCCGCTCCTCGGTCACATCCTCGTAGATCGACACCCAGCCACCGACGGCGATCGGCCGGTGCGAAATGACGACGATGCGCCCGTCCGACAGGACTTCCTCATAGGTCGAGGCCTTGGCGCCGTCGATGTAAGGCTTGCGGATGGCATAAAGCTCGCTCGCGCTCTGCGAGGCGATGCCGATGTCGACGCTGTGCTGCAGTATGTCGAAGAAAGGAATGCCGGGCTTCACCACCTTGGCGTCCAGGCTGAAGATGTCGAGATAGTTGTGGTTGCAGATGATCATCCGCTCATCGGCGTCGAACATGCACAGGCCATGCGACATGTTCTCGACAGCCGCCGCGAAGCGCTCGTTCTGAGCCCGCAATTCTTCCGCGATCCGCCGCGCCGGACCAATGGCGGCCGTTCTTCGCTTGCCGGCGGTGGAAGCAGTCTTGACATGTGCGCCGGGCATGAGCACGCCTTCGGACCGTGACCGAACGCAATACTGTCGCGGTCGCCGGTTAATTTAGCGTTCTTTTATGGGGTTGTATTCACGGCAAGCGAAGACTGGCGCTTGGCTTCCAGCGTCTTGAAACGCTTGAGAAAAGCCGTTTGCGCCCAGGTCACGGATTTTGGCGTGAAGTCGAAGCGGTCGGCGGAGAAGCCGCGCGGCCGCCCGAAATACTCGGTCGCCTCAGCGGTCGAAAAGCCGGCCAGCAGCGTTGCTTCGTAATAGGCGGCGATCTGGTCGGCGCGTTTGATGTCGTTGCGCAAGGAGGCGACGAGCTCCGCCGGCAGCGAGAAACGCAGATGGATGGCGCGCTGCAGGCGCAATTCGCAATCCTTGTAGGAACCGCCCATCACCGATTTGAACGGTGAGATCATGTCGCCGATGACGTATTCGGGCGCGTCGTGCAGCAGCGCTGCAAGCCGCGCCTCGGCCGGAGCGGCAGGCACCAGTTCACCGTAGAGAGCTTCGACCAGCAGCGAATGCTGCGCCACCGAGAAGGCATGGTCGCCGCTGGTCTGGCCGTTCCAGCGGGCGACCCGGGCAAGGCCGTGCGCGATATCGGCGATCTCGATGTCGAGCGGCGACGGATCGAGCAGATCGAGCCGCCGGCCGGACAGCATGCGTTGCCAGGCGCGCGGCGGCGCGCCGGCCCGGTCGGCCGCCATCAGGCCTCCTCCGCGCTGACCGCACCTTCGGGGAAGGTGAACTTCGCCCAGGCGGGAATGGCGAGCGCTACCGGAACCTCATCCGCCATGATCGCCTCGCCGGCGTCGACCGCCGCCTTGACACGGTCGATGCGGGCAACGGCAAGACCGGTCCGGCCGTCGACAGACCCGAGCGTGCCCACCGGCCGCCCGGCGACCGTGAGTTCGGTCCCGGCAGCGGGCAGGGGACCATCGGCCGACGCGATCAGCACACGGCGCCGCGCGGTGCCGCGATGCTGCATGCGCGAGACCACTTCCTGGCCGATATAGCAGCCCTTCTTGAAGCCCACGCCGCCAGTTTCGTCGAGCAGCACGTCATGCGGAAAGGCATCGCCGAGCTGGTAGTCGGAACCGCTCTCCGCGATGCCGTTGCCGATGCGCAGCACCAGCCAGGCATTTGAGTCGCCGCCGTCCTTTGCCTCGCCTCCGTAAGCGCGCCTCACCGACACATCGCGGAAGCGCGTGTCGGCAAGCGCCATTGAATCGGAAGGTGAGGCGGTTGAATCATCGCCCCATTCGACCGTGACAAGCGCCTGATCCTGTTTGGCAATATCGGCCTTCGCCCTTAGCCGGTAAAGCATCAGCCGGCGCACGAAATCGTCCGCGATATCGGTGCGGCATTCGAGGCGAAAACCATTCTCGCCGGCGCGCGAGATCAGAAAATCGAACAGGATCTTGCCCTGCGGCGAAAGCAACGCGCCGGGCTTGGCTTCCCCGGGCCGAAGCGCGTCGAGGTCGGTGGTGAGGATGTTCTGCAGGAAATGCTCGGCATCGGGGCCTGACACGGAAATGAGCGCGCGGTCTTTGAGTTGGGCAAAGGGCATGGGCGTAAAATCGGCCTAATCTTGCAAAACGTTCGGCCATTACGTAAGCCGGCCACACTCCCCCCGCAAGAGATTGGACCTGCCATGGCAACCACCTTCGACCTCATCCTGTCAGGCGGCACGGTGGTCAATCATGACGGCGAGGGCCGGCGCGACATCGGCGTGAAGGCCGGACGCATCGCGCGGATCGGCGATCTCGGCCAGGCTTCGGCCGGCGAAACCATCGACTGCACGGGCCTGCACATCCTGCCGGGCGTCGTCGACAGCCAGGTGCATTTCCGCGAACCGGGGCTGGAGCACAAGGAGGATCTGGAGACCGGCTCCCGCGCCGCGGTGCTGGGCGGCGTCACCGCCGTCTTCGAAATGCCCAACACCAATCCGCTGACCACCAGCGAGGCCGCACTTGCCGACAAGGTGCGCCGCGCCACCGGGCGCATGCATTGCGACTTCGCCTTCTGGGTCGGCGGCACGCGCGACAATGCCGGCGATGTCGGCGAACTGGAACGGCTGCCGGGAGCGGCCGGCATAAAAGTGTTCATGGGTTCGTCCACCGGCGACCTGCTGGTCGAGGACGATGAAGGCGTCGCCTCGATCCTGCGCAACACCCGCCGCCGCTCCGCCTTCCATTCCGAGGACGAGTTCCGCCTGCGCGAGCGGCTCGGCGAACGCATCGAGGGCGATCCGTCGTCCCATCCGGTCTGGCGCGACGAGATCGCGGCGCTGCGCTGCACCGAGCGGCTGGTGCGCATTGCCAGGCAGACGCGCGCGCGCATCCATGTGCTGCACATCTCGACAGCCGAGGAGATCGTCTTCCTCGAACAGCACAAGGATGTCGCGACCTGCGAGGCGACGCCCCACCATCTGACGCTGAGCGCCGACGACTATGCGCGGCTGGGTACGCTGATCCAGATGAATCCGCCGGTGCGCGCCGCTCGCCACCGCGACGGCGTCTGGCATGGCATTTCGCAAGGCATCGTCGATGTGCTGGGCTCCGACCACGCGCCGCACACGCTAGCAGAAAAGGCAAAGCCCTATCCGGCCTCGCCGTCGGGCATGACCGGCGTGCAGACCCTGGTGCCGATCATGCTCGATCATGTGAACGCAGGCCGGCTCACTTTGCAGCGCTTCGTCGACCTTTCCAGCCATGGTCCGCAGCGCATATTCGGCATGGCCAGGAAAGGCCGCATCGCCGCCGGCTACGATGCCGATTTTACGGTCGTCGACCTGAAGCGCAGCGAGACCATCACCAACGCCCAGGCCGGCTCCAAGGCCGGCTGGACGCCCTATGACGGCAGGGAGGTCACCGGCTGGCCGGTCGGCACGGTCGTGCGCGGCAGGCGCGTCATGTGGGAAGGCGAGATCGTCACGCCCGGCCAGGGCGCGGCGGTGGAGTTCTCCGAGGCGCTGCCGGCCTAGCCCTTGCCAAGAATTGGATTTATTAAGCGCTCTGCATTATCTTGGATGCACCATGACCGCGAATATTGCGGCGATCATTCCTGCGGAGTTTCCTGAACTTCAGGCGCTCGCCTGGAACCGCGATGTCATGTGTCCTATCCCGCTAAAGAGGCCTTTGCGCTTTACGAACGCAACTGGCGCTTTGTCGACCAAAAGCGCCTTACGGCGCGTGAGAAGCTGCTTATCATGAAATTGGCCGACGAATTTGGCCACGGTATCCTTCTGACCACGGCTTGAGCCGTAGCGACAATCCCAGCCGCTGTCGTTGCGCTGTCCCGCCAACATTGCCGTACCTGTTGCGTCTCAATCCCCGGCGACGAAGAACAGCCACTGTCCGGTCGGCGTGATGCCGACGCGGTAGAAGATGTAGGCGCCGAACTGCTTCATGTCGTCATAATCGCTGGCCGTGACCAGCTTGAACAACTCGACACGCTGCCTGGGATCGAGCTTGTCGAGCGGCAGCGCGAAGAAATACGGCCAGACATAGAGTTCCTGCGGCGTGCCGGTGTCGATATGGACGTAGCCGGCCGAAAGCACCTCTTCCAGGATGGCGAGGATTTCCTGGCCGTCGCCGTCGCCCGAGAGGCTCTTCAGGAAGGTGATCGGGTCGCCGTCGATGTCGCCCAGCGACAATTGCGTCATGGAATCGCCCTTGCCGATCAGCGATCTCAGCTTCTCGATGTCACCGGTCCGGCAGGCTTCGATGATCAGCCCATGCATGCGCTTGACCGGTTCGGGAAGCGTGTCGAGGTCATAGACGACCGCAGGCGGTGGTGCGTCCGGATCGGCGCGCGGGCTGGTGATGCCGCCATTGGCGGGCGTCTCCGGCTCCGACTTGTCCGTATCGTCGGCAGGTTGGTCCGAGGGCTTGGTGCCGGGCGCCTGCGGCATCGGCACGGTGGTGCCGGGCGCGGCGCTGTCGCCAGTTGCGGGCGGGGTGCCCGGCGAAGGCAGGTCCTCGCGCTGGATTTCGCTCAGCGCGTAGGAAGGCGTGCTCGTGAGGCACAGGGGCAGCGTCAGGCAGGAAGCGGCGATCAGGATGCTGAGGGCCAGCCCGCGCGGCCGGCCTGACATCGAAAATCTCACCGCTTGCCTCTCCATGGTTCCCGGGTTCGGCCCCGGCCGGCGCTCCGAGCGTCCAGGCGCATGGACATGATGCCCAAATGGCGTGTCGCCGTCAAAACTCGTGGTCAAAAAGTCGCTGTCAAAACAGGTGGCTAATGCTTCAGCCGTTCGGGCTCGAAGGCGCCGGCGATCACCTTTTCCCGCATGCGGTCGAGGAGCGCGAGCGCAGAGGTCTCGCCATTGGCGCGCAACATCTCGCCGAAAGCGGTCTCCAGCGCTGCCTCGGCGATGATTTCCGGCTCGATGCCGGCCGATAGGCCTTCGGCCCACGCTTCGCTGTGGCTCTCAACGGCAGTCAGCCGCTTTTCTTCCCTGACCAACGCGTCGATGTCGCTGACGCCATGTTCCATTGCGATGTCCACTTCTGCAAGCATCGATCCGACGAGAGATCAGGCTTGGTCTGTCAGTTCGTCCGCAGCCTCATTTAAGTCTTTGTAAATACGACATTTTTACGGTCGTAATCTACATTGCGATCGAGACTGCGCTCAATCGATGCCGAGCTTAGCCGATTAGACCGGCTTGGGGCATCAAAACCTTCAGTTTGAGTTAATTCCACAATCGCGCGCTAACGTTTCATTAACGCTGTTGCGCAAGTGCAACACATGATTGCACCAGAGCGGGACAGGACACAATAAGGCACGTCACATTGGCGCCGATTGCCCGCAAAAAATCTGCGCAAAACGCGCAGCGGCCGAGCCGGCCTCAATTCCCGTAGCGGGAAGCGATGTCGCGCGACAACGTCTCGCCTTCCTTCATGTAGCGGGCGATGGCCTCGGTCGCCGACGGCGTGCATTGGGTGTAGGTGCCGCTGAAGGAGCGGTAGCCGCGGTTGAACGATGCGATGAAGCGGGCGCGCCGGTCGGGATCGGGATTTTCCGATTCGAGCAGCTTTTCCATCTCGGCCCGCCACTGGTCGCCCTTCTCGCCGCACAGGTTGCGCAGGAAATGCAGCGATCCGAGCACTTCCGCCAGCCGCATCAGGCCGGGCTCGAACGGCGCTTCGGCGGCGGGGGCCGGGGATGCCGCGACGATCATGCTGACAGCGAGGCACGCGGCGAGAAGAGCAGAAGCGCGGGTCATCAAAGCCTTGGCGTGAGGGAGTTAAAGCTTTGTGGCGAAACATTTCGTCGCCCGCAAGGCGATTTTTATGGGTGTCTAATCGCCCGCAGCGGCCCCTAGCAATTCCTCGGCGACCGAGAACACGTCGCCCGCCAGCGGCATCTGCGTCATTTGCGCCAGCGTGTAGAACGCCGCCGTCTCGGCATCGTCGCTGGCCACGGGCTCGCCGCCGGCATAGGCCGCGCCGAACACCGTCAGCAGATAGTCGACCGCGTGGTTTTCACTGCTGCCGTCGATATGGATGTCGCGCAGCGGCCGGTAACCTGCCGCTTCGAGCCCGGTCTCTTCCTGCAACTCGCGCGCCGCGGCTTGGGCCAGCGTCTCGCCCGCTTCGACCTTGCCGCCGGGATAGGCGTAGAGCCCCTGCGACGGCGCCCGCGCGCGCTTGACCAGAAGCACCGTCTCGCCGCGCACGACGGCGACGGAAACGGCCGGTATGAGCTTGCGCTGTTCCATGCGTATCGATCTTTCCGCAGCCTTTTGTGGACCGATTGGGTGAAACAAGCTTTAGCCGTTGCGGCGTGGCGGTTCCATCGCCACTTTCATTGCACGTCAATCGAAGAGCCAGATCCATGTGCGGACGCTTTGCCCTGACCGCCACGCCGGACCAGACCGCCGCCTTCCTCGGCCTGGCCGAGCTGGAGGAATTTCCGGCGCGCTACAACATCGCGCCGACGCAGCCGGTGCTGATGGCGCTTGCCGGCCCGCAGCGGGAGCCGGGCTCGAACCTGCCGGACCGCCAGGCGATGCTGGTTCGGTGGGGCCTGATTCCGGCCTGGGTCGAGGACACCAAGGCGTTTCCGCTGCTCATCAACGCCCGCTCCGAGGGTGTGCTGCAAAAGGCCTCGTTCAAGACCGCGATGCGCCACAGGCGCGCTCTTGTGCCGGCATCGGGTTTCTACGAGTGGCAGCAGTCGGGCAGCGGCAAGGGGCAACCCTACTGGATCCGCCCGCGACGCGGCGGCATGGTCGCCTTCGCCGGCCTGATCGAGACCTATGCCGAGCCGGGCGGTTCGGAGATGGATACCGGAGCGATCGTCACGACTGAGGCCAATGCCGGCATCGCCCATATCCACGACCGCATGCCGGTGGTGATCGAGGAACGCGACTTCGCCCGCTGGCTGGATTGCCGCACGCAGGAGCCGCGCGACGTGCTCGATCTGCTGAAGCCCGCCGAACCCGATTTCTTCGAGGCGATTCCGGTTTCCGACCTGGTCAACAAGGTCGCCAACACCGGGCCGGAGATTCAGGAGCGCGGCATCGTTTCGCCGCAGGCCGAAAAACCCGGGCGCCAGAAGCATGGCCCGGACGAAAACCAGATGAGCTTGTTCTAGCGAAGGTTATCAGCCTTGCGAGGCTGCTTCCGGAGGCCTTCATCTCCAGGGCGCTCTTTGGCGCCCTCATCGCCGGCGTCCCCATTGTCGGGGACCGTGCCGGTCGTGCCCTTTCAGGCAACGCGCGGCGAAACGATCTTCTGCGCGGGCTTCTTCTTCTTTGCGGTGTGGAGGAGGGCCGCGACGATTGCTGCCGGGCCGATCGCGCGGTAGTGGCTGGCCAGTGCGGGCTGCGTTTGTCGGTTCTGTTCCTGCTTGGTGCGAGCCATGATTCTCTTCCCTGGTAACGGTTTCGTGTCCAGCGTTTGGCGGCCGATTCCGACCAAATCGTGACATCTGACGGTCTAGCCGGCGAATGTTTCATCACTGTGCCGACATGTTTAATAAAATGTTTCGTCCTGTCTTTACCTATGATTCAGCCACATCTTTCCTCAGCTGAGCGACTTGACGGCAACACCTGCCAGCGCGATAAAGCCGCCCATGAAAACGTCTTTCGCCATTTGTGGCATTTGCATTATTGGCTAGCCTCGCGCTGGTCCGGACGTTTTCGCCTCATCTTTCCCCAGATCGGAAAAACGCCCCGGCCAGCAGGCTGGAGCCTGATTTGTGCCTTCGGCGCGAAGTTGGTTCCGGCAAACACAAATTAAGGACCGGGACCGCATGTCTGACGCATCGAAGGGCCTCAACCTCTACAACACGCTAACGCGGACGAAGGAGCGATTCATCCCGATCGATCCGTTGAACGTGCGCATGTATGTCTGCGGCCCGACCGTCTACGACTTTGCCCATATCGGCAATGCGCGTCCGGCGATCGTCTTCGACGTGCTTTTCCGTCTGTTGCGCCAAGTCTATGGCGAAACGCATGTCACGTATGTGCGCAACATCACGGATGTCGACGACAAGATAAATGCCAGGGCGCTGCGCGACTTCGGCGAGGCGATCGCGGCCGGCAAGCTCTCGCTCAACGATGCGATCCGCAAGGTCACCGAAAAGACCGCCGACCAGTATCACAAGGATGTCGCCGCACTTGGCTGCCTGCAGCCGACCTACGAGCCGCGAGCGACCGAGTTCGTCGCGCCCCGGGCCGACGGCAAGGCCGACATGCTGTCGCTAATTTCGCAGCTGATCGAGCGCGGCCACGCCTATGTCGCAAGCGGCGAGGTGCTGTTCGACACCGCTTCGATGCCGGACTATGGCGAGTTGTCGAAGCGCAATCTCGACGAGCAGCAGGCAGGCGCGCGCATCGCCGTCGACGCGCACAAGAAGAACCCCGGCGATTTCGTGCTGTGGAAGCTGTCTTCGCCTGAGGAACCCGGCTGGGAGAGCCCATGGGGCAGGGGCCGGCCCGGCTGGCACATCGAATGCTCGGCGATGTCCGCCGCCTATCTCGGCGAGGTCTTCGATATCCATGGCGGCGGGCTGGACCTGATCTTCCCGCACCACGAGAACGAGATCGCCCAGTCGCGCTGCGCCCACGGAACCAAGGTCATGGCCAATGTCTGGATGCATAACGGCTTCCTGCAGGTCGAAGGCCAGAAGATGTCGAAGAGCCTCGGCAACTTCTATTCGATCCACGAGCTCCTGGAGACGGACACTTTCGGCGGCCGCACCTGGCCTGGCGAGGTGCTCAGGCTGGCGATGCTGATGACGCACTATCGCGAACCGATCGACTTTTCCGTGCGCAAGCTGGAGGAGGCGGAAAACACATTGCGCAAATGGAAGCGCGCGGCGGACCTTGCACCAGTGGCCGCGAAGGACCTGCCGGCCGAGGTGGTGGATGCGCTGTCGGACGACCTCGCCACCTACACAGCCTTCCAGCGGCTCACGCAGCTCGCCGGCGAGGCGGGCGATGCCGGAGGCGAGAAAGCCGCCGGGTCCTTGAAGGCGGCGCTGGCTTTCCTGGGCTTCGACGTCGGCGCGGCCAAGGTGGACGAGGAAACGATCGCCAAGGCGATAGCCGATCGGCTCGCGCTGATCGCCGCCAAGAACTGGGCCGAAGCCGACCGCCTGCGTGATGAGCTGCTGGCGCAAGGCGTGCAACTGAAAGACGGCAAGGACCCCGCCACCGGCGAGCGCGTGACGACGTGGGAGATCAAGCGGTGAGACAACTTCGGCGATTGGCGAAACCATCGGCGACGGCCAATCTCCCCCCTTGCGGGGGAGATGTCCGGCAGGACAGAGGGGGGTGTGAAGGAACGCCAGCGTTCAAACTTCCCCACTCTCATGCCAGCCATTTCCTGAGAGTGCAGCGCTCCCTAGTTGCTACGCCGGCGGGACAGCACCCCCCTCTGTCCTGCCGGACATCTCCCCCGCAAGGGGGGAGATCAGATGTCGCGTGCGGTTTCGCTAATCTCCAGCGTAGGGCGGCCTGAGCATGGGTCACGACCGCGTTCCCTCTCATCAGCGCAAAAACGCCAAATCGATGCGGCGCGCGATGACCGATGCCGAGCTGAAGCTCTGGAACGAATTGCGTGCGCACAGGCTCATGGGCATGAGCTTTCGGCGGCAGGTGCCGATTGGACCTTACATTGTTGACTTCGCTTGTTCTGCGCATTGCCTCATAGTTGAGGTCGATGGCAGCCAGCATGGCGATGGGGAACACTCCCGTCGCGACGAGGAGAGAACTGCCTATCTAGCCGCCACTGGCTGGACCATCCTGCGCTTCTGGAACGACGACGTGATCCGCGATATCGACAATGTCTGCCAGCACATCGTCATCGTGGCCGGCCTGGCCGTCGCGCCCGCGCCACCAACGGAGGAGCTCGTCTCGTGATCGACCATCTTGGCATCAACGTATCCGATTTCGACGCATCCAAGACCTTCTACGACAAGGCGATGGCGCCGCTGGGGGCATCGCTGCTCTACATGGTGCCTCAGGAATATACCGGCGGCGCCAAGGTAGGCGGCTATGGCCGCGACCGGCCGGTGTTCTGGCTGAGCGACAGCACGGACAAGCCGAAATCCGCCCAGCATGTCGCCTTCACTGCGCGCAGCCGCGCCGAGGTCGACGCTTTCCACGCGGCGGCACTTGCCGCCGGCGGCAAGGACAATGGCGGACCGGGTCTGCGCCCGCATTACCACCCCAACTATTACGGCGCCTTCGTCTTCGATCCCGACGGCAACAATGTCGAGGCGGTCTGCCATGATCCGGAGTGAGCGCCAAAAGCAGCCCATGATCGGGAGTGTGTCATGAGCCTTGACAACCGGCCTGTCTACACCGGCGGCTGCCAGTGCGGCGCCGTGCGTTTCCGCGTCGAAGGGGCGCTGGGCGAAGCCTCTGTCTGCCATTGCCGCATGTGCCAGAAGGCGAGCGGGAACTTCTACCTGCCGCTGGTCTCGGTGCGCGGCGCCACGCTCGACTGGACGCGCGGCGAGCCCAAACGCTTCCGCTCGTCCAATGCCGCCTGGCGCGGCTTCTGCGCCGAATGCGGCACGCCGCTGACCTTCGAGGCCCCCGACGGCGTGGCGCTTGCGATCGCCGCCTTCGATGACCCGACCGGCATCGCGCCCACCATCCAGTGGGGGACGGAGGCAAAACTTCCCTATGTCGACGGCATCCCCAAGCTGCCGTCCGAGGACACGATGGCCGATATCGCCTCGGCGCCTTACCTCGCCGAGCTCGTCTCCTACCAGCATCCCGATCACGACACCGACCAATGGCCACCGGAGGAAAGATGATGACAGAAAACGTTCGAACCGGTGGCTGCCAGTGCGGTGCCGTGCGCTTCCGCATCAAGGGCAAGCTCGGGCGCCCCTCCATCTGCCATTGCCGCATGTGCCAGAAACAGTTCGGCAATTTCTTCGGCGCGCTGGTGACGGTGCCGAAGGACGGCGTCGAATGGACCCATGAGGAGCCGAGCTATTTCCAGTCCTCGGTCAACATCGATCGCGGTTTCTGCCCCCGCTGCGGCACGCCGCTGACCTATCGCCAGCCCGGCGCGCTGGAGATCGCCATCGGCGCCTTCGACGACCGCTCCGACCTCGCGCCGCAGATCCAGGTCAACTACGCGGTTCGTCTGCCCTGGGTGGAAAAGATCTTCGAGGCGCCGATCCTCGACGATCCCGACTTCTATCGACGGCAGGAGCAGATCATCTCCTTCCAGCATCCCGACCACGAGACGGCCAACTGGCCGCAGCAGGGCTTGAAACTATGACGATCCACGGCAGTTCGTTGCGTATGCTCTATCCGGAGATCGAGCCGTTCGAGTCAAGTATGCTCGATGTCGGCGACGGCCACACCATCTATTGGGAACGCTGCGGCACCAAGGGCGCCAAGCCCGCCGTGTTCCTGCATGGCGGCCCGGGCGGCACGATCTCGCCAAAACACCGGCGTCTGTTCGACCCGAAGCTCTACGACGTTATCCTGTTCGACCAGCGCGGTTGCGGCAAGTCGACGCCCAACGCTTCGCTCGAGGCCAACACCACCTGGCATCTCGTCGCCGACATCGAGCGCCTGCGCGAAATGGCGGGCTTCGACGAATGGCTTGTCTTCGGCGGCTCCTGGGGCTCGACGCTGGCGCTCGCCTACGCCGAGACGCATCCGGACCGCGTCAGCGAATTGGTCGTGCGCGGCATCTATACGCTGACCCGCGCCGAGCTCGAATGGTATTATCAGTTCGGCGTCTCGGAAATGTTTCCCGACAAATGGGAGCGTTTTCTGGCGCCGATCCCCGAGGCCGAGCGCGGCGACATGATGGCCGCCTATCGCAAGCGGCTGGTCGGGTCCGACCGCAAGGCTCAAGTTCAGGCAGCCCTTGCCTGGAGCCTCTGGGAAGGCGAGACGATCACGCTGCTGCCAGAGCCGGAAACCAGCACGCCGTTCGGCCAGGACGACTACGCGGTGGCCTTCGCCCGCATCGAGAACCATTATTTCGTCCATGCCGGCTGGCTGGAGGAAGGGCAGTTGCTGCGCGATGCCTGGAAGCTGAAGGACATTCCGGGCACCATCGTCCACGGCCGCTACGACATGCCGTGTCCGGCAAAATATGCATGGGCGCTGCACAAGGCCTGGCCGAAGGCGGATTTCCACCTGGTCGAAGGCGCCGGCCATGCCTATTCGGAGCCGGGGATTCTGGATCGGCTGATCCGGGCGACGGATGGGTTCGCCGGCAAGAAATGATATTACCGGCCGCAAGGCCAGAGGAGGGTGCTGAAGCACCCACGCAGCCATGACAAAGCAACGCCTTTATCTCTTCGACACGACGCTTCGCGACGGCCAGCAGACGCCGGGCATCGACTTTTCCGTCGAGGACAAGATCGCCATCGCCAAACTGCTGGACGAGTTCGGCATCGACTATGTCGAGGGCGGTTATCCGGGCGCCAATCCGACCGACACAGCTTTCTTCCAGAAGAAGCGGACTGAGCGCGCGAAATTCGTCGCCTTCGGCATGACCAAGCGGGCAGGGGTCTCGGCTTCCAACGACCCGGGGTTGGCGGCGCTGGTGCAGTCGAGGTCCGACGCCATCTGCTTCGTCGCCAAGAGCTGGGACTATCACGTGCGCGTCGCGCTCGGCTGCACCAACGAGGAGAACCTGGAGTCGACCAAGACTTCGGTGGAAACCGCTGTCGCGGCCGGCAAGGAAGCCATGGTCGACTGCGAGCATTTCTTCGACGGCTTCAAGGCCAATCCGGACTATGCGCTGGCCTGCGCCAGGACGGCCTATGAAGCCGGCGCGCGCTGGGTGGTGCTGTGCGACACCAACGGCGGCACGCAGCCTTCGGAAGTGCGCGCCATCGTCGGCAAGGTCATCGCGCACGGCATCCCCGGCGACCATCTCGGCATCCATGCCCATGACGACACTGGACAAGCGGTGGCGAATTCCCTTGCCGCGGTCGAGGCCGGCGTGCGCCAGATCCAGGGCACGCTGAACGGCATCGGCGAGCGCTGCGGCAACGCCAATCTCATCTCCATCATCCCGACGCTGGCGCTGAAGCCCGCCTTCGCCGATCGTTTTGAGACCGGCATTTCGGCCGAGGCGCTGACCGGAATATCGAGGCTTTCCCGTGCGTTCGATGAATTGCTCAACCGCGCGCCGGAAGCGCAGGCGCCCTATGTCGGCTCATCGGCATTTGCCACCAAGGCCGGCATCCATGCCTCGGCTTTGGCCAAGGAGCCGGCGACCTATGAGCATGTCCCGCCGGAAGCCGTGGGCAACCGCCGCCGCGTCATGGTCTCCGACCAGGGCGGCAAGGCCAACTTCCTCGCCGAGCTGAAGCGGCGCGGCATCGACGTGCCGAAGGACGATCACCGGCTCGACGCGCTGATCGCCGTGGTCAAGGAGCGCGAGGCCGAAGGCTATGCCTATGAAGGCGCCGACGCCTCGTTCGAATTGTTGGCCCGCAAGACGCTGCACGGCCTGCCGGAGTTCTTCAACGTCACCTCGTTCCGCTGCATGGTCGAGCGCCGCTTCGACGCCAACGGCAATCTGAAGACCGTCTCCGAGGCGATCGTGAAGGTCGAGGTCGACGGCGAGGAGAAGATGTCGGTGGCCGAAGGCCATGGCCCGGTCAACGCGCTCGACATCGCGCTGCGCAAGGACCTCGGCAAATACCAGAGCGAGATCGTCGACCTCGAGCTCGCCGACTTCAAGGTGCGTATCCTCAACGGCGGCACCGAGGCCATCACCCGCGTCCTGGTCGAATCGCACGATTCCACCGGCGCCCGCTGGTGGACGGTCGGCGTGTCGGAAAACATCATCGACGCTTCCTTCCAGGCGCTGATGGATTCGATCGTCTACAAGCTGATGAAGAACCGCGAGATGGCGGGGTTGGTGGCGGCGGAATAGGGCTCCTTTCCTCGCCCCCGCAAAGCGGGGGAGAGGTGGCCCGGCGCAGCCGGGACGGAGCGGGGGAGCGACCTGCGCGAAGCCAGGGTCCAAGAAGGAAAGGGCGCAGCAAGGTCGCTAGTTCCCCATTTTCTACACTTTGCGAAAACCCCTCTCCGTCCCGGCTTCGCCGGGCCACCTCTCCCCACTGCGTGGGGCGAGGAACTTGCGCGAGGCGTTTGAACCATCACGAAAAGTCCGTTGATCCATCATAATTTTGTGATGGTCTTGGGCGATCCGCTGGGCCATAGCGTCAGGCCATGGTCACCGCTACAGCCGATCTCGATCAGGATGCCAAGGCCCGCCGCGGTTTCCTCCTGGCGCTCGGCGCCTATTTCCTCTGGGGACTGCTGCCCTTCTACATGAAGGCGGTGGCGCATCTGCCGCTTGCCGAGGTGATCGCCAACCGCGTCGTCTGGTCGGTGCCGATCGCGGCGGCGGTGCTCATCTGGGCCGGCCGCACCGCCGACTTCAAGGCGGCGATCCGCTCGCCGAAGAGCCTTGCCATGGCGGCGCTGACGGCGGTGCTGATCTCGATCAACTGGGGCATCTATGTCTGGGCGATCGCGGTCGACCGCACCGTCGAAACCGCGCTCGGCTATTACATCAACCCGCTGGTGGTCGTCGTTGTCGGTGCGGTGCTGCTCGGCGAGCGGCTCGACCGGTTGCAGATCGCCGCGGTGGCGCTGGCCGCGGTCGCGGTGATGGTGCTCACAATCGAGGCCGGCAAATTGCCCTGGGTGTCGCTGGCGCTCGCCTTCTCCTTCGCCGCCTACGGCTTCTTCCGCAAGACACTGCCGATCGGCCCGAGCCAGGGGTTCCTGCTCGAAGTGCTTTTGCTGTCGGTGCCGGCGCTCTGCTACATCGTCTACCTGATCGCCACCGGCCAGGATCATCTGATTTCCGGCACAGGCGCCGACACCGCATTGCTGATCGGCTGCGGCCCGGTCACCGCGGTGCCGCTGCTGCTCTTTGCCTTCGGCGCCAGGCTGCTGCGCCTGTCCACCATCGGCATCATGCAATATATCGCGCCGACCATGGTATTCCTGATCGCCGTGCTGATCTTCGACGAGCCGTTCGGCGGCACCCAGGCTGTCGCCTTTGCGCTGATCTGGGCAGCTCTGGCCATGTATAGCTGGTCGATGTTCAGGGGGCGCGAGGTCCGCCCGCCGGCTCCCGCGACGAGATAAGCAAAAGTGCGAGACGGTTTTCCGTCTGGCATTGCGTAAACAAGGAGCAGAGGGCGCCCGATGTACGTTCTGCATATCGGCAACAAGAACTATTCGTCGTGGTCGCTGCGCCCGTGGCTGCTGATGCGTGTCCTCGGTATTCCCTTCGAGGAGCGGCTGACGCCGTTCCCGACCGGATCGAGTTTCGGCCTCTACCGGCAGTTCTCGCCAAATGGACGCGTGCCCTGTCTTGTCGATGATGGCTGGGCCGTCTGGGATACGCTCTCGATCGTCGAATACCTTGCCGAACGCCATCAGGGCGTCTGGCCGTCGGAGACGAAGGCGCGCGCCTGGGCGCGCTCGGCCGTCGCCGAGATGCATTCGGGCTTCACCGCGCTGCGCAATGACTGCCCGATGAGCTGCGGCGTGCGGGTAAAGCTTTCGCCCATGTCCGGCGCGCTGAAGCACGACATCTTCCGCATGGGAGACTTGTGGAACGATGGCTTTGCGCGTTTCGGCGGACCTTTCCTGGCCGGCGACCGTTTTGGTGCCGTCGATGCCTTCTTTGCTCCGATTGCACTCAGGGCGCAGTCCTATGGCCTGACTTTCGAAGGCGAAGCGGCTAACTATCCGCGGCGGCTGCTCGACCTGCCGGCCATGCGCGAATGGTACGCGGCCGGACTTGCCGAGACGTGGCGCGAGCCTGGCCACGAAGCCGAAGTCCGTGCCGCCGGCACGATCGTCGAGGATTTGCGGGCAACCGCCTGAAACGCTACACGCGCCCCAGCCGTCGCACGAACATATAGATGATGCCGGCGATGACGACCGAGATCGCCGTCACCACCCAGAATCCCAGCGGCGTGCCGACCAGCGGCAATCCGCCGACATTCATGCCGAACAGCCCGGAGATGATGGTCATCGGCAACAGCACCGCCGTCATGACGGAGAGGATATAGAGCAGCTGGTTCGACTGCTCGGTCAGCTTGGCCATCAGCTCGTCCTGCAACAGGCGCGTGCGCGCCTGCAGTTGCTCGCCGTCGTGATGCAGCGTGTGCGCCCGGTGCGAAAGCCGGGTCGCCATGTCGTTGATGGGGTCGGGCAGTTCGTTGCGATGCGAATGGTCGAGATGGCGGAAGAGGCTGGTGAGCGTCGCCATCTGCCGGTGGATCAGCACCAGCTGCCGGCGCGCGTCGACCAGCGCCTGGCGCTCATTGTGCCATGCATCGCACACGATGCGGTCCTCGATGCCGTCGAGCGTGTCGCCCATCTTGTCGAGCTCGGCCGCCATGCCGTCGAGCGACTGGCCCATCACCGCCTCGATCAGCTCGGCCGGCGTGCGGAATTTTCGCGAGCCGCTCTCCACCAGCTTGCGGATCTTGTCGACCGATTCCAGCGGCTGCTTGCGGGCGCCGATCAGCATCCTATCGTTGAAGGCGAAGCGGAAATGGGTGAGCCCGCGCGCCTCGGCGAAATCGTGCCTGAGGTCGGGCAGGTCGCCATAGAGGAAGTCGTCCTCGAAATCGATCTGGCAGCCATGGCTGGGCGACAGGAAGGCATCGCGCACCGGCGCCGGCAGGGCCTGCTCGGCGCCGATCTCCTGGCGGGCGCGCATGTCGGTGATCTGGTAGCTGCGCCAACTCCAATGCGCCTCGGCGGGATCCTTGGTGCGGGAGCCATCGGCCTTGAAATGATAGATGAAGAACAGCCCGTGCTCGTCCGGCAGATAGGGTGAGAGGTCGGTGCCGTCGGCGGGGAAGGCGATGTTCATGGCGGCTTCGCCGGCTCTTGGTGCGGTCAGGGGTCGCGGGGGGGCGGCCAGGGCAAACCTACCATGGCGATTGCCGCCCAGTGTGACAGTTTGGTGACCGTCTTTACGGCTGCAGCCACTCTCGACAGAGCCGTCCTATCGTTGGCCGAACTGGCTGCGCAGCCGTGGCGTTGCGATCAAACGGCAGCTCGCATCGCCTGCCTATCCAGTCGCCAGCCATTTGCGCGACATCGCGAAGGTCCTGAAAGATTTTGGGTCCATCGGACGCCCGAAAGCGTAGCCTTGCAGGATGTCGCAGCCAAGCTCTTTCAGGATGCGCGCATGTTCCATCGTCTCGACGCCTTCCGCCACGACCCCGATGCCGAGCGATTTGCCGATCTCGATGATTGACGACACCAGCCGCCGCTGCGCCGCCGAGCCCGTTATCGGCGTGACGAGCTGCCGGTCGATTTTGAGACGGCGCGGTTGCAGTTTGAGCAGGCTGACGACGGATGCATGGCCCGTGCCGAAATCGTCGATCTCGATGTCGATCCCGAACTCCTTGATGTGCTCGATGTTCCAGGCGACAAGCTCGTCATTTTCGTCCAGGAAAATGGATTCCACGAGCTCGAACGAGACGGTTCCCTCCTTGATCGCCAGCATGCGCAGGCCGTTGATCAGGTCTTTGTCCTCCAGCCTTCGTGCTGAGACGTTGACGGAAAAGCGCGGGATGTTGAGGCCGTCGCGCGACCAGCGCTGGAAATTCTCCAGCGATTGTTCGAGGATCGTGCGGTCGATCAGCGAGACCACATTCAATTCCTCGGCCACTTTGAGGAAGATGTCGGGGGCGAGGATGCCGCGCCGTGGATGGCGCCAGCGCGACAGCGCCTCGACGCCGACGATCTCGAGCGTCTTGGCATCGAACTGTGGTTGATAGTAGGCGATAAACTCGTTGCGCTCCAGCCCGCTGAGGATCTCGTCAGCGGTCTGCTTGGTCCTGACGATCTCGCTCTGCAGCTCTTCGTTGAAGAACTCATAGCGGTTGCGACCGCGGCTCTTGGCTCGATAGAGCGCGAGATCGGCGTTGACCAGCAACTGCTTCGCATCGACGCCGCTAAGCGCCGCAATCCCGATGCTGACCCCAAAGCGGCATTGGTGGCCTTTATAGTCGACGGGCTGGCGCATTTCTTCGATGATACGATCCGCTAGCGCGGCGAGCTCGTTGTCATCGCGCCCCTGGCAAACCACAACGAACTCGTCCCCGCCGATGCGCGCCACGAAGTCGCCTGCGCGGGCGTTGGCTTTGATGACCTTCGAGGCATGCATGAGCATGGCGTCGCCCGCCGCATGGCCGAGCGTGTCGTTGATGTGCTTGAAGCGGTCGAGGTCGAGATGCAGCAGCGCAGTGCGATCCTCGGGCGAGTTGGCCAGCATCTCATCGAGGTAACGGCGATTGGGCAGGCCGGTCAGTGAATCGTGCAGCGCGACATGCTCGATGCGCGCCTTGGCGGTCTTGAGCTCGGCATTCTTCGATTCCGACAATTGCCGTTCACGCACCAGATTCTCGTTGAGCAGAACGTCGCTGGTCACGTCCCATTCGGCCCCGACCATCTTCGGCGTGCCGTCGCTGTCCTGGAAGTAGCTTGCGCGCGCGCGCACATGGCGGACGGTGCCGTCTGGGCGAAGCAGTCGATACTGCGACGAGTAGGGACCTTTTGCACCCACGGCAAGGTCGAACTCGCGCCGTGCCCGCGCGACATCCTCGGGGTGGATCGCCAGTGCCCAGTCGTCATAGCCGCGCGGCTTCCCGTCGGCGGGCTTGTTGTAGATCTCATTGACGCGATCGTCCCAAAGCAGCTCGTCGGTGAAGAGATCTTGCTCCCACACGCCGATGCCTGAAGCCTCCAGCGCCAGTTCCAGTCTCCCGGACAGGCGCCTCAATTCAGCATAGTTTTTCTGCCTTTCGCCGAACAGCCGTCCGGCCACCAGGATGGGCAGCACCACCAGCACAGCGGCGAGCGCCATGAGCGCCTGCAAGCCCCGCTCGTTCTTCGGCACGGTCGGCCAACCGCCCTTGGGGATTGCCGATATGTGCCAGGAACCGAACGGCAGCTGCACGTCTGCCGTCACCGGATTGTTCTTGACGATGTCGGCGCTACCGAAGAAGCGCTGGCCGCCACCGCCAAGGGCATCCTTTCCGATAAGCGCCACATCTATGTCAAGATCAGGGTCGGTGAGGCCGCTTGCGGCGTAGAGCCGATCGATATCGATAGCCGCCGAGACAAGGCCCCAGAAGCGATCGCCGCCCCCCGCTGTCGGCACGAAGACAGGGATCCGGCCGATGAAGGCGCGCCCGCCCTGCCTGAGGTCGACGGGACCGGCAAGGACCGATATGCGCTGGTCGCGGGCCCTAAGCGCCGCCAAGCGTTGCGCCTCGTTCTTGCGGTAGTCGAGCCCGATCGTTGCCCTCCATCGGATACATCAGCGAAATGACGAGATCCGGCGCGCCGCCAACGTTGCGCAACTGCGATTTCTGCTTGAAGAGATTGGCAGCGAGGGAGGCAAATCTCTGCTGCCCCATATAGGGCTCGGTGACGATGGCCGAGACGAGGCCTTGAACCAGCTGGAGATTGCCGTTGATGTTTCCTTCCAGCTTGGCGCGGATGATATTGACCTTGTAGAGGACGTCCGCGCGCGTGAGTTGATCGGAAACCGTTTTGTTCTGCTGGTCGACGAAGATCGCGCAGATCAAGAGCACGACGAAAGCAATCGCCGCCGGCACATTGGCGGAAGAGAAAACGGCCTGCCTGATACGGCCGATGTTGAAATTTGTCGCTGTCAATTCAACCCGAATAGCTTTCCTGGACGACGCTCCATCGATCGGAGTTAAAGGAAAGTGCTTAAATTAGAACTTCCATGCCCGCCTCAAATTGCGCCGTTCACGGCCTGGGAGGCTTGCCTTGAGCCAACAAATTCGAGCCATGATTAACGCCGGCTAACTGGGCCGTTCATCCCGCAAAAATCGCGATCTTCCGTTGCTCCCAAAAAAATCTTCCGCGTCCCGGGAATAAAGCCCGGGCCTTCCGGGTCTTGGCTGTAGCGAGGCCGTCCTCCCAAGGCACGCATCAACCAACCCGGAAGGAATACGCGTATGAACAGAACCGTCTTCATCGCTCTCGCCATCCTCGTTGCCACCGGCAGCGCCTTTGCCGGCAGCGACTGCTTCCCCTGGACGAATGGCGGCCAGCAGGCCGCGGCCGTCGACACCACCACCACCACTGCCTCCATCGCGAAGCCCGATATGAAGCCGGCGGCTAGGATTGCTGCGGAAGAGCCCGGCCAGGGCACCTGGGGTCGCTGAGCCGGCGGGACCGAAAGGTTCTCGCCCAGGAGTCAGGACCAAAAGGTCCTGATCCCCGGCGGGACCGAAAGGTCATCGCCCAGGAGGCGGGATCGAAGGTCCTGATGCCGGTGTGAGGAAGGCACGCCTCGCCCTGGGTCAACGACCAGACGTCCCGATCTCCCCGGAGCCGGCCGGTCTTCAGTCGGACCGGCCGGCTCCGGTTCCGCAGCCGGCGGAGGGTCGCACCGGGCCCTCCGCCATTCTCTCATACCGCCTGAAACCTGAAGCAAACGCCCAAGCCACAAGAGGAGATTTCTGATGTTCAACATGACACGCCGCATGGTGCTCGGTTCCGCCGCCGCCGCGGCCGCCTTCGGCATTGCCGGCAAGCTGGAATTCGCGCCCGCGGCTTACGCCGAAACCCCGGTCGAGCCGCTGGTCGGCTTCTACAAATACAAGGTGGGCTCGCTCGAGGTCACCGCCGTCTATGACGGCATCTGGCGCAAGCCGCACGACCCGGCCTTCATCAAGGATGTGTCGATCGACGACACCAAGGCGGCACTCGCCAAGGCCGGACTGACCACCGAATTCATGCCGATCCCGCTCACCGTCGTGGTGCTCCAGATGAACGGCCACACCATCATGATGGACGCCGGTTCAGGCGTCGGCCAGTGGCAGGCCAACGCCACGCATCTTCCGGCCAACATGAAGGCCGCCGGCATCGACTACAAGGCGATCGACACCATCATGATCTCGCATTTCCATCCCGACCATGTCTGGGGCCTGATGGAGAAAGGCACCAACAATCCGGTGTTCCCGAATGCCGAGCTGATCGTCAACGCCACCGAATACAATTGGTGGACGGATCCGAGCCGCCTCGCCAAGCTGCCCGAGGGCCGCAAGCCGGCGGGCAAGCGCATCGCCGAGAACTTTCCGAAATGGAAGAACTGGAAGCTGGTCGACGACGGCGCGGAAGTGGTGCCCGGCATCCGCCTCATGGCGGCGCCCGGCCACACGCCCGGCCATTCCGTCTACCATGTCGATGCCGGCTCCGAGCAGTTCCTCGTCTCGGCCGACACCATGTACGTGCCGGCGCTGCTTGCCCCGCATCCCGAATGGCAGGGCGCTTATGACCAGGACGGGCCGATGGCGATCACCACGCGCCACCGGATCATCGACCAGGTGATCGCCGACAATGTCCGCATCTGCGGTTCGCACTTCCCGTTCCCCGGCACAGGCAGCTTCGTCAAGGACGGCAACGCCTACGCCTTCACCCCAACCCAGATCTGATCAGAATCGGATCCTGAACAGAAAGCGACAACTCCAATGAAACACGCACTTTTCGCGGTGCTCGGCGCCATTGCGGTCCTGATCGCGGCCCCCATCGCCATCGCCGTTCCGGCCTATGCGGTGGACGATATCGAAGGCGCCGACGCGCCGGACCTGACGGCCGTCAAGGCCAAGATCGAGGCCAAGGACTACAAGGGCGCGCTGGCCGACCTGCGCGACCTTGCGCAGGACACCCAGCAGGCCGACGTCTACAACCTGCTCGGCTTCACGCTGCGCAAGACCGGCGACTACCAGACCTCGCTCACTTACTACACCAAGGCGCTGGAACTTCAGCCCGACCACAAGGCCGCGCATGAATATCTGGGCGAGCTCTATGTCGAGACCGGCGACATGGCCAAGGCGAACGAGCAGCTCGCCTCGCTGCAAAAACTCTGCCCGGCCGGCTGCGAGGAGCTTTCGGACCTCAAGCAGGCCATCGACACCAAGGTGACGAAGTAGGTGGCCCATAAGGCCTCGTCATCCTTTTGGCGCCACGGCGGTAGCGCCCGAAAACCGGAGCCGGCGTTCCTCTCCCTCGCGCCGGCTCCGACCTTTCAACTCGGAGCGCGCAGGTGCGCGTCGATACGGACGCGCGGCGCCAACCCCTTTTCCAAAGATTGGAGCCGACCATGACACCGATCGAACTTGCCGAAAAACTTCACGCCAGGGACGCGGTCCTGCTGGCCGGCCGGCTGCTCCTGTCCTTGATCTTCGTGCATGAGGGACTGGAGCTGGCGACCCATTTCGAAGGCGCTCAGAAGGCGATGGCCGCGCTCGGCGTCGGCACGCCGCTGCTTTTGGCCACCATCGCGCTGCAGCTCGGCGCCGGCCTCTCTGTGGCGCTCGGCATCCTGGCGCGGCTCGGCGCGATCGGCCTCGGCCTGTTCTGCCTGATGACGGCCGGCCTCTTCCACACCAATTTCGCCAGCCAGAACGAATTGCTGCATTTCGAGAAGGATCTCGCCATCGCCGGCGGCATGTTCATCCTGGCGCTTTCCGGTTCCGGCAGGCTGTCGGTGGACAGGGTGTTGGCCGGGCTCGCGAAGGACACCAAGATCGATCCGCCTATTGAGCAGCATCTGTCGGTGGGGGAGACGAGCCTGCCGGTTTGAGGCGGCACGGAAACCTCTTTGGATTGCTGGCGCCGGATGCTATTTGCTCGGGTCCCAAACTGAAGACGTCGCCTTGAATACGACAAGCCTACTGCGCCATATCAACGCCAGGCGTTGCCTGAGACTGCTGCAAAACGGCCGGCAGCTCTCCCGCGCCGACATGGCCCGCCAGCTCGGCCTGACAAGGGCCACGATCGGCAACGCCATGCGCGTCCTGCTCGATGCCGGCCTTGTCGTCGAGAGCGCCGAAATGTCCCCCGAAACGCGCAAGGGCCGTCCGGGCGTAGGCGTGTCGCTCAACCCTTCGGGTGCGTATTTTGTCGGCGCCGATGTCGGCACGCGTTCCTTGACCGGGGTGCTGCTCGACCTGCAGATGAACGTCGTCAGCCGCATCGTCGAGCCGACCGGTCCGCGCTACCGCGACGCCGGGCATATATCGGCAAGGCTGCTCTCCCTGATCGAGAGGCTGCTCAACGAAAATCCCGCTCTGCAGGACAAGGTGGAGGGCATCGGCATTTCGGTGCCGGGCCTCGTCGGCCGCGACGGCAGCGTGGTGCATGCGCCGTTCCTGGAATGGCGCAACTATCCCCTGCAAGCGGAACTGACGGCCAAGTCGCCGGCCGACTGGTCGGTCATGGTCTGCAACGACGCTTTCGCCTTCGCCAATGCCGAGCTTGCCGCCTCCGCCACGGCGAAGGCCGGCAGCATGCTGGTCGTTCTCCTGGCCGAGGGCATCGGCGGCGCCATCATCGATGACGGCCGTGTCGTGATGGGCGGGCACGGCTACTCCGGCGAAATCGGCCACACCATCGTTTCCGCCGGCGGCCGCGTCGATACATTCGAGATGCTGGCCGGCGCCAAGCTTTTCACGCGGCTGTTCGAAGAGGGGCAGCCAGTGGCCGACGGCGTCCAGATGCTGCTTGCAAGCGTCGGCAGCAAGGACGTAGACGCCGTGCTCGACGCCTGGGTCAGCGGCCTTTCCGCGGGCCTCGTCAACGCCATCCATCTGCTCGACCCCGGGCGCATCGTGCTCGGCGGCCCGCTGGCAGGCCTCTATCCCAAGCTCGGCCGGCGCATACAGGCCGATATCAAGCGGCGGCTTCTGGCGGGCTTCGCGATGCCCGAGATCAGGGTGGCGCAGTTCGGCGCCGACGGCGCCGCGATCGGCGCGGCGGCGACCATCCGCGACACGCTTTTCGCTCTCCCGGACCTCGAGGCCAGCACGCTGTAGTTCCCCAGTCGGCTATGTCTGCGTTGGCAGGTGGTATGCCTTGGAGATTGGCCGAACCGGTCCGGCCTCGTCATCCACGGGCGGAGCAAGGAGCGTAGCGACGCGCGCAGACCCGAGGATCCATTCCGTGACTCATGAGCGCTGCTGCGGTCCAGAATTCTGCTCCGCTACGTTCTTCGATCAAAGTAACCGAATGGATCCCAGGGTCCCCACGACGCCGCTTCGCGGCTGCTCCGCCCAGGGATGACGACGTTGGGGAGGCTTCCACCAATCTCCAGCGTTTGCGCTGATTCCACGGAAATAGACGGTGAAAATCCAGTCCCTGTGCTGAGGAACTGGTTATCATTTCCAAGGTTTTTTCTTGCACGCACTGGCGAACAGCGGGGCGCCGCGACAGTCCATTTTGGGGAGCCAACTCAAAGCACTAGCGCCGACCGCGGCCATGCGAAGTCGATCCATCCTCGCATCCCGCAAAACAGCCATCGCAGAAATCCTAATCAAGCGCCTTGACGCGGGGCGGTTTGTGATATTTGTTTTTGTATAAGACAAAAACAAATATCAGGGGAGCGAGCCTGTGCCCATCAAGAAAGACGCCCGTTGTCTGCGCATCGGTATCCTCGGCTGCGGGCCGATCTCGCAATTCGCGCATCTGGAATCGGCGCAGAAGGGCAGGAACGTCGTCCTCCAGGCCGTCTGCGACGCCGATGTCGATCTGGCGCGGCGGTTCGGCTCCTTCTACGACGCGACAAGCATCTACAACGACTATGACCGCATGCTCGCCGATCCCGAGGTCGAGGCGATCGTCATCGGCATTTCAGATGCCTTCCACGTTCCGGCGGCGATCAAGGCTCTCTCGGCCGGCAAGCACGTTCTTTGCGAAAAGCCGATCGCCATGTCGGTCGAGGAGGCGGAGGAGCTGAGAGGCCATGTCGAGCGCACCGGCCTGGTGCTGCAGATCGGCCATATGCTGCGTTTCGATCCAGGCATCCAGGCAGCGCACGAATTCGCCACCAAGGAGATGGGCTCGCTGCTGGCGCTGAAGGCCTGGTACTGCGATTCCACCCATCGCTACACCATGACCGATGCGGTGCAGCCGGTGCCAAGGACCGGCGCCAAGGCGCTAAAGCCGGCCGGCGACCAGAAGGCCGATCGCCAGCGCTATTTCATGCTGGCGCATGGCAGCCATCTCGTCGATCTCGCGCGCTATCTGGCGGGGCCGATCAAGTCGGTGCAGGCACGTCTGCTCGAACGCTTCGGCGCCCATTGCTGGTTCGTGGACACGGAATTCGAAAATGGCGCGCTCGGCCATCTCGATCTGACGCTGCCGGTCCGGATGGACTGGCACGAAGGCTTCCAGCTCTATGGCGAGAACGGCAGCGCCATCGGCAAGATCTTCAATCCCTGGTACTACAAGTCGAGCGAGGTCGACATCTTCCGCGAGAGCAGCGCTTCCTCCGAGCGCGTACTGGGCGCCGACGGGCATTTCTATCGCCGCCAGCTCGAAGGCTTCGCCGACGTCGTGCTCACCGGCGTGCCGATGAACGGCGCTTCGATCGAGGATGGCGTCGCTTCCATCCGCGCCATGGTGGCGATCGGCCAGTCGGTCCGCAGCGGCAAGCCCCTCGATCTGGCGGACGCCTCGGGGCCGGTCTGATGTATCCCGCAATCTTTGCCCGGACCTATCCGCTCGGCCCCGTCGACCAGCTGCTCTGGGCGATCGGGCAAGACGGCTATGAGGGCATGCAGTTCAACCTGTCATGCCTGGGATTGGCCAGCCTTCCGGACACCGTTCCGGCCGCTGAGCTCACGGCCTTCGCCGAAGCCGCCCGCGCGCGGGACCTGGCGGTTGCCGGCCTCTCCGGCACCTACAACATGACTCATCCCGATGCGGCTGTGCGCCGTGCCGCCCGCGCCCGCTTCGCCAATGTCGTCGCCGCCGCGCCGCTGCTTGGCGCGCCGATCGTGACGCTGTGCACCGGCTCGCGCAGCGCCGACGACATGTGGGCAGCCCACCCCGACAACGCCTCGCCGGCCGCCTGGGCCGATCTGCGCGCCGAGCTCGATGCGGCGCTCGAGCTTGCCGAGAAGCACGACGTCAGGCTCGGCATCGAGCCCGAGCCCGGCAATGTGGTCGCCGACGCCGTTCTCGCGCGGCGGATCCTCGACGAGGTCAGGAGCCCGCGCCTCGGCATCATCCTCGACGCCGCCAATCTCGTCGGCGACAGACTGAGCGATCAGGCTCGCGTCATGGAAGAGGCGGTGGACCTGCTCGGCGAGCACATTGTCCTGGCGCATGCCAAGGACATCGACCGGGCCGGCACGGTTGTCGCCACCGGCGCCGGCGCCGTCGATCTCCACCGATTCCTGCGGCTGCTGCGCTCCTGCGGCTACGGCCAGGCGGTCGTCGCGCATGGCTTCGAGCATAAGGATGCGGCCGCGTCGGGCGCGGCTCTGCGCACGCTTCTTGAGGACGTGTCATGACGGCCGGTACCTTCACCACCGTTGACGGCTGTGCGCTTGCCTTCGATGTCGCGGGCAAAGGATGCCCGGTGCTCTGGCAGCACGGGCTCGGCGCGCCTCTCGACCAGCCGGTCGAG
Source organism: Mesorhizobium sp. B3-1-6 (assembly GCF_006439555.1). Taxonomy (NCBI): domain Bacteria; kingdom Pseudomonadati; phylum Pseudomonadota; class Alphaproteobacteria; order Hyphomicrobiales; family Phyllobacteriaceae; genus Mesorhizobium; species Mesorhizobium sp. B3-1-6. The sequence goes on from NZ_VFTM01000010.1 coordinate 58,820, forward strand.
GTGTTTCCCGAAGACACCGGTCTGCAACGCGTCACGCTGATGTGCCGGGGCCACGGCGCCTCCGCGCTTGGCGATCCGTCGCGCCTCTCGATCGCGCAGTTCGCCGAGGATGCCTTGGCGCTGCTCGACCATCTCGGCATCGAGCAGGCTGCGGTCGGCGGCATCTCGCTGGGCGCGGCGATTGCGCTGCGGCTGGCAAGCTTTCATGCCCCGCGCGTGGCAAAGCTGGCGCTGGCGCGGCCGGCATGGGTGGATGGGCCTTCCATCGAGCGCCAGCACGGCTATCACGTCGCGGCGCGGTACCTCGAAAAATACGGCGCCGAAGAAGGCGCGGAGCGTTTTCGCGTATCGCCGGAGTTCCTTGAGGTCCTTGCGGCCTCGCCGGACAACGCGGCCTCGCTCATCGGCTTCTTCAAGCGGCCGCGGCCCGATACCACGATCGCGCTTCTGACGCGTATTCCGCTCGACTGGCCGGGCGTGAGCCGCGCCCGGATCGAGGCCATCCGGCAGCCGGCGCTGATCATCGGCAACGACCAGGATTACGTCCACCCTCTGGCCTATGCGCGCGAGCTGGCCGGTCTCATCCCGGGCGCCCGGCTGGCCGAGATCACGTCGAAGACGGTCGACCGCGCGGCCTATGTCGCCGAGTTCCGGAACGCCTTGGCAGACTTCCTTTCGGACAGGGGAGGCGACCGATGACACGCGCCTCGATCCGCTCGATCCTGGTCGTCGATGTCGGCGGCACCTCGGTCAAATGCGGCATGGTCGTCGACCGTGTCCCGCAGGCCGGCGAGCGGCTCTTCCCGTCCGCCTTGATGCGCAACGCCGATCCCGTCGGCAGCTTCGCCAGGCTCGTCAGGGAGTTCTGCGCCGAGGCGGGCCTCACCCCCGACCTGATGGTCTCGACCGTTCCCGGCTTCATCGATACCGACGGCGACCGCGTCCTCTTCGCCGGCAATGTCCCCGAGCTCAACGGCCACCATCTGGCGAGCGAGCTTGGCGCGCTGCTTGGCTTCCCCGTCATCATCGAACGCGACTCCGTGCTTGTGCTGGCGGGCGAGGTGATCGCGGGTGCTGCGAAAGGCGCCGACAGCGTGCTTGGCCTGTTCTTCGGCACCGGTGTCGGCGGCGCTTTCCTGCAGGGCGGCGAAGCCTTTCGCGGCGGCGGCTGGGCGCTGGAGATCGGCCATATGCCTTTCGGCAATGAGGGCAGGTCCCTGGAAGGACTGCGCACGGACTGCCTGGAAACCTACGTCTCCGGCCGCGCTCTGGAAGTCATTGCCGCCAGGCACGGCGTTCCCGTCACCGAGGTTTTTGTCCAGTCCCGGCGCATCGCCGGGCTTGGTGCGGACGTCGACCGGTTTGTGCGCGATCAGGCGCTCGCCATCGGCACGGCGGTGGCGCTGTTTTCCCCGGCCACGGTCGTGCTCGGGGGAGGGGTCTGCGCGATCGAGGAATTTCCGCGCCGGCAGTTGGGGGAACTGGTGGCGCTCCGGGCGCCCTTCGCCGAGACGGGCCGCCCGATGGACTTACGCTGGGCCGGGCTCGGCTGGCGCGCCGTCCTCTATGGCGGCCTCAAGGCCGCCGACGACTATGCCGCGGCTCGATCGATGCCTGCATCCGAAGCGAAGCAAGAACGGGAGTCCCTGCCATGAGCCTGTTGGAGCTGAAGAGCATCTCGCGCCAGTTCGGCGCTATCCACGCCGTCGAGGACGTGTCGTTCAAGATCGAGCCCGGCGAGATCGTCGGCCTGATGGGCGACAACGGCGCCGGCAAGTCGACGCTGGTCAAGATGATCGCCGGCAACTTTCCGGCCTCGTCCGGCAAGATGGTGTTCGACGGCAAGGAGGTGCAGTTCAACCAGCCGTCCGACGCCCGCCGCGCCGGCATCGAGATCGTCTACCAGGACCTGGCGCTTTGCGACAATCTGAGCGCCGCCGCCAACGTCTTCCTCGGCCGCGAGATCATGCGCTCGGTCGGCCCGTTCAAATTCCTCGACCATCGCAAGATGCGCGAGCGCGCCGCCGAGCTGTTCCGCGAGCTGCAGTCGGAGACGCGGCCGCGCGACGTGGTCAAACGCATGTCGGGCGGCCAGCGCCAGGCGGTCGCCATCGCCCGCACCCGCCTGGCCGACGCCAAGCTGGTGCTGATGGACGAGCCGACCGCCGCGATCTCGGTGCGCCAGGTCGCCGAGGTGCTGGCGCTGATCAAGCGCCTCAAGGAGCGCGGCGTCGCCGTCATCCTGATCTCGCACCGCATGCCCGACGTGTTCGGCGTGTGCGAGCGCATCATGGTGCTGCGGCGCGGCCACCTGGTCGCCAACAAGCTCGCTTCGACCAGCTCGCCCGAGGAAATCACCGCCTTGATCGTCGGCGCCAAGGCCGCGGCCTAAAGGCAACAGGGGAGGATGGAATGAACAAGTCTCCGGACGCCAGCAACTTGGATTCGGTCTTCAACCTGTCGGAACGCAGCAAGCTCGGCGAGATGCTGCGCAGCCAGGAATTCTGGATCGTCATCGCGGTGCTGATCATCGGCGCCGTGGTGGGCATGATCGCGCCGCGCTTCCTCACCGGCGCCAACATGGCCAACATCCTGCAGAATTTCTGCTTCACCGCGCTGATGGCGATCGGCATGACGCCGGTGATCATGACCGGCGGTATCGACATCTCCGTCGGCTCCACGCTGGGCCTGACCGGCGTGCTGCTCGGCCTGTTCTGCGCCAGCGGCTACCCTTTCGCCGTCGTCGTGTTGTTGGTGCTTCTCGTCGGCGCCTTCGTGGGCATCGTCAATGGGGCGCTGGTCTCGTACCTGAAGCTGCCGCCCTTCATCGTCACGCTCGGCATGATGAGCCTCGTGCGTTCGCAGACGCTGGTCGTCACCAACAACCAGGTCGTCTACGATTTCGGCCGCGCCGGCAACACGCTGCTGGCGCTTGGCAGCGGCTCCTTCCTCGGCGTGCCGAATGTGCTGTGGGCCGTGATCGTTTCGGCCGTGGTCATGCAGTGGCTGCTGTCGATGACCAGATGGGGCCGCTATGTGCGCGCCATCGGCGGCAATGAAAATGCCGCGCGTCTTTCCGGCATCCCGGTCGATCGCGTCAAGGTTTCGACCTACGCGCTGCTCGGCGCCATGACTGGCATGACGGCGATCTTCCTCGTCGGCTGGATGGGCGCCGCCACCAACGCGCTCGGCCAGGGCCAGGAGCTGCAGGTCATCGCCGCGACCGTCATCGGCGGCGCCAACCTGCTCGGCGGCTTCGGCACGTCCTTCGGCGCCGTCATCGGCTCGGTGCTGATCGAAGTGATCCGCAACGCCCTGTTGCTCGCCGGCGTGAACCCGTTCTGGCAGGGCACCTTCGTCGGCCTCTTCATCCTGTTCGCGGTACTGCTTGAACGGTTCCGCTCCAGCCGCGCCTAGAACCTGTCCGGACAGGTGGCCTGTTCGGAAGGTTCGCGCACTTTCGTGCACATAACATCAGAGAGGAGAAAACCATGAGAAGTATCGACAGACTGACCGCCCGAATGGGCGCGACCGTGATCGCGGCGGCATTCGCCGCGGGCATCAACGCGGCGCCGGCTTCGGCCGAGACCTATGCGGTGATCGTCAAGACCGTGAACGACGTCTTCAGCGCCCCGGTCAAGGACGGCTGCGAGAAGGCCGCCAAGGACCTCGGCGTCGAGTGCTACTATATCGGTCCGTCGGAGGTGAACGAGGCCCAGCAGCTTCAGGTCATCAACGACGTGCTGACCAAGGGCGTCGACGGCATCGCAGTCTCCGCGACCAATCCGAAATCCGTGGCCAGGCTGCTGGAAAAGGCAAAGGCGGCCGGCATCCCGATCGTGACCTTCGACGGCGATCTGCTGCAGGAAGACGCCGGCCTGCGCTCGACCTTCATCGGCACCGACAACTACAATTTCGGCGTCGAGCTGGCCAAGAAGGTCGTCGAATACAAGCCGAAGGGCGGCACGGTCTGCATCCAGACCGGCACGGCCGGCTCGCTCAATCTCGACCTGCGCGTCCAGGGCATTCGCGACACGCTGGCCAACGTCTCCAAGGACAAGCCGGTGAAGCGCCTGGCCGGCGAGAACGGCTGGACCGAAGTCGACGGCTGCCCGATCTACAACAATGACAACATCAGCCTCGCCGCCCAGCAGATGAACGACGTGCTGGTCGCCAATCCCAAGCTCGACGCTTTCGTCGCCGTCGGCGGCTGGGCGCAATACGCGCCGTCGGCCTACAGGCAGGCGGTCGGGCGGGTGAAGGACCGCGTCGATTCCAAGGACCTCGTCATCTCCTTCGGCGACGCCTTCGCGCCGCAGCTGCCGCTGCTCAAGGATGGGCTTGCCCACTACCTTGTCGGCCAGAGCCCGTACAATATGGGCTACAAGTCGATCGAGGCCCTGCATGACCTGAAGCAGGGCAAGACGGTGCCGCCCTATATCGACACCGGCTTCGTCAAGTGCACGCCCGACATGGCCGATACCTGCGGCAAGAACTGATCCGCAAAACACGGGCCGGCGGGAATCCCGCCGGCCCTTTCCAGGATGGCGCGGTGAAGAAGCTCAGGCTTGCCGTTCTCGGAATGATCGTGCGGCGGGCCCACCTTCCCGCATTGCTCGGCGATGCCAGGGTCGATGTGGCGGTGATCTATGGCCGCAACAAAAAGACAGCCGGCGAGCTCGCCGCCGAATTCGGGATTCCGGCGATTGCCGAGACCATCGAGGACGCGGTGAACATCGACGCCTCGATGCCGTGGCCGTCGCCTTGCCGAATTTCCTGCATCGCCATGCGGCGGAAGCGGCGATCAAAGCACGCTGGTGATCCCGCCATCCACCAGCAGCGTCTGCCCCGTCACGAAGCTTGCTGCGTCTGACGCCAGGAACACCGCCGCGCCCGCCAGTTCCTCGACATCGCCCCAGCGCCGCATCGGCGTACGGCCGGTGAGCCAGGTGGAGAATTTCTCGTCGGCGACCAGTGCGGCATTCAGCTCGGTCTTGAAATAGCCCGGCGCGATGGCGTTGACGCGCACGCCGTGCTCGCCCCATTCGCCGGCCATCGACTTGGTCAGCATGGTAATCGCCCCCTTGCTGGCCGCGTAGGGCGCGATCGAGGGCCGAGCGAGCGCGCTCTGCACCGACGACACGTTGATGATCACGCCCCTGCGGCGTTGGATCATACCTTTCACCGCGGCGCGGCTCACCTTGAAGACGCCGTCGAGATTGGTCGCCATCAGCGCGTCCCAGTCGGCATCGGAAAAAGTCTCGAGCGGCGCGCGGCGCTGGATGCCGGCATTGTTGACCAGGATGTCGATCGGACCGGTGCCGGCTTCGCTCGCCGCAATCGCCGCATCGACCGACTGCGTGTCGGTGACGTCGATCAATGACTCCGCGACCGTGTAGCCGTTGCCGCGTAGCCTGTCGCCGGCAGCTTTGAGCTCGTCGGCCTTGCGGCCGCCTATGGTGACGCGCGCGCCGGCGGCGGCCAGCGCCTCCGCGAAGGCGAGGCCCAGCCCACGGCTGGCGCCGGTGATGAAGGCATGCCTGCCTTCGAGGCCGAAGAGACGGCCGAGATAATCAGTCGAACGCAATTTGCACCTTCATCGATGTGTCGACGGGCATTGTCACCCTGCCCAACAGCTCAAGCAAGCGCCAGGCGTCGGCCAGCATGGTCACGCCTTTGCGGCCTGCCTCAAGCGGCGAGCCACACGTCGGTGAAGTCCAATTCGTATGTCGGATGTGCATGGCGGTTCATCACCTGCTTGGCCGAGTGGCAATAGAGCTTCATCCAATAGGGCTGGATGATCACGCCGGACCGCTGCAGAATCGTCTCGACGTCCTTCATCACCGCCTTGCGCTTCTCGACATCGGCGGTCTTCAGCGCCTCGTCGAGCTTGGCGTCGAATTCCTTCGAGGCGAAGCCGCTCTCGTTCCACGCCTCGCCCGTGCGGTAGGCGAGGGCCAGCACCTGCACGCCCAGCGGGCGCATCGCCCAGTTGGTGGTCGAATAGGCGAATTTCGCCCAGCCGTTCCAGTAGGTCGAGGCCGGTAGCACCGTGCGCTTCACCTTGAAGCCGGCTTCGCGCAACTGCGAAGCGATCGCGTCGGCGGTGTTCTTGCGGTAGTCGTCGTCGATCGAGAACAGCTCGTGCTCGTAGCCCATCTGGCCGGCCTCGGTCATCAGGCGCCTGGCCTCGTCGAGATCGCGCTTGATCGGCGGCAGCTCCGCATATTCGGGATGGATGCGGCAGACATGGTGGTTCTCGCCCACTTCGCCGGCGCCGGCGAGGCCGAGCTTCAGCACCACCGAATTGTCGACCGCAAGCTGCAGCGCGCGCCGCACGCGTTCATCGCTATAGGGCGCGGTCGTCGCATTGGCGCGGGCGACCACCGTCGAGGCCGAAAGGATCTCGCTCTTGGTCAGGCCCATGCCGTCGAACACCGAGATGAAGTCGCCATTGCTGTCGAGATTGGTATGCACCTCGCCCGCCTCGAAGGCGCTGACCAGCGCGTTGGGATCGACGCCGTAATCGATCATCTCGATGCCATCGAGAAGCGCTTCGCCGCCCCACCATTTGCCGTTGGCGCGGCGCTTGAACACCGCGCGCTGGCCGACATCGAGCGAGACCAATTCGAAGGCGCCGGTGCCGATCGGATGCTTGGCGAGATCGCCGCCGCTGGCGTCGAAATTGCGATGCACGAGCAGCGCCGGATAATCGGCGAGATTGGGGATCACCGTCACGTCCGGCGCCGAGAGGTTGAGCACGACCGTATGGTCGTCGACCTTCTCGATGGCGCCGGCGCGCAGCCTGCCGCTGTCGCCCTCGGTGAGGCCGGCAAAGCGCCGCGCCATCGAATTGCCGGCGGCCGCGGTATCGCACCAGCGGGTGAAGTTGAAGATCACGTCGTCGGCGCTGAAGGCATCGCCATTGTTCCAGGTCGCGTCCTTGCGCAGATAGAGCGTGTAGCGGGTGGCGTCGTCATTCACCTCCCAGCGCTCGGCAAGCATCGGCTTGAAGGTGAAGGTTTCCGTGTAGCGCACCAGCGGCTCGAGGAACTGCCGGCCGATATTGCCGAGATCGGAGGAATCGAACGTGCGCGGATCCTTCAGCCCCGGCACCAGCATCGCAACTTTCAGCACGCCGCCGCGCTTCGGCTCGTCGGCTCGTGCCTCGGTCGGAGCGGCAAGGCCCGCCATCGCATAGGCCGCTGTGGTGGAGGCGCCGAGCGCGCTGGCCACCGCCAGGAACTCGCGACGATCGACCCTGCCTTGTCTCACCGCGGCCTCCCATCCGCCGAGGATGGATGGCAATTTGCGCGTTTCGGTGCTCATTGTTTGGTCCCCTGTTGGTTGGTGCGCTCAGGCGGCCGCCGCCCGCCTTGGCTTCCGCAAAGTCTTGCCGCCGGCCATTTCGACGAAGTTGGTCGCCGACTCCCACAGATAGTCGCCGTAGAGGAACGGCGCGAAATCGCTGGCGCCCTTGATCGGCAGCGGCGCGATCTCGGCGTCGACGCGCGGCTCGTAGAAGAAGGGGATGGAGTAGCGCGCCGTCTTCGGCGCGATCACCCGGTGGCGCGTCGCCTGCACCACACCGCCTGTCCAGCGCTCCAGCAACTGCCCGAAATTTACCGCCAGCGTGCCGTCTGCGGGCGGCACGTCGATCCACTCGCCGGCATGGTTCCTGGCCTGCAGGCCTTCGACGCCGTCCTGCGCCAGCAGCGTGACGAAGCCGGAATCGGCATGCTCGCGGCCGATGACCAGCCGCCGTTCGCCCTTGTGCATGACCGAATATTCAGGCTTCGACAGGTCGACCGCGCCATCCTCGGTGCGCAGCGGATAACGGATCAGCCTGAGCGTCGAGATGCCGCCCTGGAAATGGCCGTCGAAAATGTCGTCCTCGAGCCCGAGGCTGCGCGCGATCGAGGCCATCAGCGCCGCGCCGACCTTTTCCATCGAGCGGTAGTAGTGCGCTGCCGCCGCCTTCCATCCTGGAACATCGTTCTCGGCCGGCAGCGGCGTGCGTTCGAGCAGCGGATCGTCGGCCGTGAATTCGGCGTCGGCATGCGCGATGTCCGGCCCCATGTCGATGCCCTCCTTGTAGGACACCGCGGTCGGCTGCAGCGGGAACCAGCCGCGATAATAGTTCGATTTCGACGGATCGAAATTCCAGCGCAGCAGCTTCTGCTTTTCCGCGTCCGGCAAGTCGAAAATCTTCAGCAACTCGCCGCGCCGCTCGCGCGTCAAAAGCTCCGCGCCCGGAAAGCCGCGCGCGGTCATGAAGCCGATGCCGGAGGCAGCAGTGAAGATCTGGCGGTCTGACTCGTCGCGGGCAGGCGACGGCGGGCCGAACAGCGGCGCGATGTCGATGGCGGGGATGCCCGCGGTGGTGTCGTCGCTCATCTCATGATCCTTGCGATGCTTGGGACCGGGTGTGCCGCTGTCGAATCCGCCGACAGGCGCGAGCACGCCATGAGGCGCGGCCCTTGCTCATTGTCTGGAAGGATTTCTGGATTGCCTGGCATCGCGATCCGTTTCGTTCCGACGCCTTGCCGGTCGGAGAAAAGCGGCTCGAACCCGGTGCCATGGTGGGAAGAAACGTCCAACAGGCAGGCGGCTTTGTCAAGCGTGGGCTGGCGGTTGACAGACCGTCCGGCCTGAACGACAGTCGCGCCACCCCATGGCACAGGGCTTTCAAGGGAACGAGCCGCAATTCGACAGGTCGCAGCGCGACCAGCGGAGAAGCGAGATGCTCGACGAAAGCCGTATCGATCCAACCAACTGTGATTTTCGCGGACGCCCATTGGCACGTGTTCGCTTCGCTGCGAACCAACGTTAGGCGAGGGCGTTCATGTCCATCTCAGGCAAGAACGACATCGACTGGCAGGCCTTTGCCCGAGCGCTGGGCGGCATCGAGACGTTCGACACGCCCTCGATCGTGAAGAAGCGCTCGCGCGATTTCTTCTGGTATAGCCCGATCCTCAGCCGTGAATTGTCGTCCTGTTTCGGCGATCTCGTCGCCGCGCCGGTTACGCTGGACGAACTGGCGCGCTGCCTGGCGGTGGCCGCCGAATGGCGGGTGCCTGTCGTCATCCGGGGCGGAGGCACCGGCAATTATGGCCAGGCGGTGCCGCTGGATGGCGGGCTGATCGTCGACATGACCGGCATCTCGCGCGTGCTGGAAATCGGTGCCGACACGGTGCGCGCCGAGGCCGGCGCCCGCATCGGCGATATCAACGCCGCACTCGGGCGCCACGGTCGCGAGCTGCCGATCGTGCCCTCGACCGAAGCGGTCGCCACCATTGGCGGTTTCATCGCCGGCGGCTCCGGCGGCATCGGTTCGATCCGCCACGGCATGCTGCGCGATGGCAAGAACATCCAGGCGATCACGGTGCTGTCGATGGAGAAGCTACCGGGGCGCCACGTCTTCACCGGCCCCGAAATCCTCGCCATCCATCATGCCTGGGGGCTGAACGGCGTCATCACCGAGGTGACGCTCGGCACCATCGCGTCGCCGCGCTGGCGCAACATCATCGCCTCGTTCGACACTTATCGGCAGGCCTTCGAGGCCGGCATCGCGCTCGGCAACGCGCGCTCGCTGAACCTCAAGCTGCTGACGACGATAGACGGCCGCATCGCGGCTTCGATAACCAAGCTCCGGGAACTCGCAAGGCGCCGGCGCGACCTCGCCATCGTCATCGTCGCCGAGCCGGATGCGGCGGCGGTTCGCGATGCGCTGCGCGACCATGGCGGCACGGTCGAGATCGACCTCGACGCGGATGGCATCGCGGCCTCCGGCCTGCCGGCGCTCTCCGAATTTTCCTACAACCACACCACGCTGCAGGTGCTGAAGCAGGACCGCAGTGTCACCAACCTGCAGGTGACTTGTCCTGCGCCGCTCGATAGCGGCCTGATAAAGCCGCTGCAGGAAATCTTCGGCGACGAGGTGCTGATGCATCACGAATTCGCGCTGCTCGACGACCGGCTGGTCGCTTTCGACCTGCCGATCCTGCGCTACACCGACGACGCGCGCCTGATGGAAATCACAGCCATCTATGAAGCGCATGGACTGGGCACTTCAAACCCGCATGTGCCCTATGTCGAAGGCGGCAGCATGAAGCCGGATTTCAAACATCTGGCGTGGAAGAAGCGGCTCGACCCGGACGGCCTGCTCAACTCGGCGAAATCGCGTTTGTGGAACGAGGTGAAGCATTTGTCGGCCGAAGAGATCGAGGCCTTGCCTCGCCGGCGGATGAAGGATCGCAAATAGACTGGTTTTGGCGCCTGCGCGACTTGTGCCGCGCAGGCAGGTTCCGCTGCTAGTGCAAGTAACCGAGCAGCCAAAGAATAAGGATGACGGGCAAAGGTATCCCGATAAGCCAAAGCAATCCGCCTCGCAGCATGACGATCTCCAAAATGTTGCTATGTGAGGCAACGCTAATGCGCGATCTTGGTTCCTCGCCCGCGTTTCGTACGCTCGCGGCTGGCAGATATTCACACCTTCGCGAGAATCGTCTCGGCGATCCGGAGTTGGTCGTGAAGCCGCGCCGCAGCAGCGCGCCGCCGTTAGCCGTTTGTGCTGACCCCCTAAGACCTTGTGGCCATTTGTCTAAAGGCGATGAGAAGCCCCCAATTTCGTCCTTGAGAATTGCCGCTTTTTCTCGCGGAGACGAAGCTGATTTATGGCTCTAACCCATTCAATTTCTTACAGGAATTTAATGTCTGCCGGAATTGCACGATAAAATCCGCGCGCCTATGCTTCGAATAGGATCGCGCCATTGTACCTGCCTTGGGCATGTCTGACGGCGCGATCGGCGACGGTTCGACGAGCGGCTCTGCGCGGCGGACCTTCCTGGATGCGGCTCGAAGGACAGGTGAGAGAAGTGGACGACGAAGTCGTCAGCAGGCGCAAGCGCCGCAATGTGCCCGCGCCCCCGAGCGAGCCGCTGGCCGAGGTCCGGCCGCCGGTCGCGCGCCGCTCGCGGCGCGGCTGGATTGTCGCGCTGCTCTTGGTCGTTGCGGCGGCCGGGGTCGCGTTCTGGCTGCATCCTGTTCAGGTTCAGCAGCAAGGCGGCCACCGTGGCGGCCGTTTCCGCGGCGGCGATCTTGCGCAGCCGGTTGCCGTTGCGCCCGTGGCGCAGGCCGATATTCCGATCGTGCTCGAGGCGCTGGGCACCGTCACCCCGCTCTCGACCGTGACGGTTCGCGCGCAGGTCAGCGGCCAGATCACCCAGATCGGCTTCACCGAGGGCCAGAACGTGAAGAGGGGTGATTTCCTCGCCCAGATCGACGACCGCACGCTGAACGCCTCGCTGCATCAATGGCAGGGCCAACTGGAGCATGACCAGGCGCTGCTTGCCGATGCCAAGCTCGACCTCGACCGCGACCTGAAGCTCACCTCCAACGCCATCACCCAGCAGGCGGTCGACCTGCAGCGCGCGACGGTGCAGTCCGACGAGGGCACGGTGATGTCCGACCAGGCGCAGATCGAGGCCGTGCAGGTCAACATCGCCAACAGCCATATCACCGCGCCCGCCGACGGCCGCATCGGCCTGCGCCTCATCGACCAGGGAAATTACGTCACGCCGGGCGACGCCACCGGCATCGCGGTGATCGCTCAGATGCAGCCGATCTCGGTTCTGTTCTCGCTGCCAGAGGACAGCCTGGCGCAAGTGCTGGAGCAGACGCATGGCAATGCCGGGCTCAAGGCCACCTTGTTCGACCGCAACGACACCAAAGAGATCGCCGAAGGCACGCTGCAGACGATCGACAACCAGATCGATCCGACCACCGGCACGGTGAAGCTGCGCGCCGTCTTCCCGAACATCGACGGCGTGCTCTATCCCAACCAGTTCGTCAACGTGCATCTGCTTGTGCGCACTTTGACCGGCGTCAGCGTGCTGCCCAACGCCGCCATCCAGCACGGCGCGTCAGGCACCTTCGTCTACCAGCTCAACGACGACAGCACCGTCTCGGTGAAGACCGTTACGCTCGGCCCGGGCAACGCCACCGTCACGCAGCTGCTCTCCGGTTTGGCGCCGGGCGCCAAGGTCGTGGTCGACGGCGTCGACCGGCTCAAGGACGGCGCCAAGGTCACCGTGCCCGACAACGCCGTGCCAGCCTCGGGAACAGCGCCGGCCGCCGGCGCCGCGCCCGCGCAGCCGCAAGCAGCTGGGGCGAGCAGCCCGGCTGCCGGCACGTCGCCGGCCAGTTTCGGCAACACGCCCGCCAATTCCGACAACGCCACCGCGGCCACCAATGGCCAGGGCGGCCGGGCAGGCGAGGGCGCGGACGCATCGGGCGATGCTTCCGGCCGTAAGCATCACCGCCACCATCGCCGCGACGGCGGCGCCAATGCCGGCAGCGGCGGCAATGGCGGCGACAGCGGCCAGGGCCAATGAGCACGCCGAGCGGCCTCGTCTCCGGCTGGTTGAACCCGTCGCGGCCGTTCATCCTGCGGCCGGTGGCCACCACGCTTATCATGGCGACCATCCTGATCGTCGGCATGATCGCATACATGTTCCTGCCGCTCTCGGCTTTGCCCGAGGTCGACTATCCGACGATCCAGGTTCAGACCTTCTATCCCGGCGCCAGCCCCGAGGTGATGACGACCTCGGTCACGGCACCGCTGGAGCGCCAGTTCGGCCAGATGCCTGGGCTGGAGCAGATGTCGTCGGGCTCTTCCGCCGGCGCCTCGGTCATCACGCTGCGCTTCAGCCTCGACCTCAGCCTCGACATCGCCGAGCAGGAGGTGCAGGCGGCGATCAACGCGTCGGGCAATCTTCTGCCCGCCGACCTGCCGGCGCCGCCGATCTACGCCAAGGTCAACCCGGCCGACGCGCCGATCCTGACGCTGGCGATCACCTCGAAGACGCTGCCGCTGACGCAAGTCGAGAACTATGCCGAGACCCGGCTGGCGCAGAAGATCTCGCAGCTTCCCGGCGTCGGCCTGGTCAGCATCTCCGGCGGCGAGCGGCCGGCCGTGCGCGTGCAGGTGAAGCTCAAGGCGCTGGCCGCCATGGGCCTCAATATCGACGATCTGCGCACCACCATCGGCACGCTCAACGTCAACACGCCGAAGGGCAGCTTCGACGGGCCGGCGCGCTCCTACACCATCAACGCCAACGACCAGGTCGCCGATCCCAAGACCTATGCCGATATGGTGATCGCCTATCGCAACGGCGCGCCGGTGCGGCTGGGCGAGGTGGCCGACATCATCGAAGGCCCCGAGAATTCCAGGCTGGGCGCCTGGGAAAACCGCACGCCGGCAATCATCCTCAACATCCAGCGCCAGCCGGGCGCCAATGTCATCCGCGTTGTCGACGGCGTGAAGGCGCTGCTGCCGCAATTGCGCGCCGGCCTGCCGGCGGCGCTCAGCATCGAGCCGCTGACCGACCGCACCACCACCATCCGCGCCTCGGTCGACGACGTCCAGTTCGAGTTGGCGATGGCGGCGCTGCTGGTCGTGCTGGTCACCTTCCTTTTCCTGCGCAACATCCCGGCGACGATCATCCCCAGCCTGTCGGTGCCGCTCTCCTTGGTCGGCACTTTCGCGGTGATGTATCTGTGGGGCTTCAGTCTCGACAATCTGTCCTTGATGGCGCTCACCATCGCGTCCGGATTCGTCATCGACGACGCCATCGTCATGATCGAGAACATCTCGCGCTTCATCGAGCATGGCGACGATCCGGTGACCGCCGCGCTCGAAGGCTCGGCCCAGATCGGCTTCACCATCATCTCGCTCACCGTCTCGCTGATCGCGGTGCTGATCCCGCTTCTGTTCATGGGCGACGTCGTCGGCCGCCTGTTCCACGAATTCGCCATCACTCTAGCCATCGCCATCGTCATTTCGGCCATCGTTTCGCTGACCTTGGTGCCGATGCTCTGCGCCAGGCTCCTGAAGCCGCCGGCCGAGCGCAGGCCGGGCGCGCTGGCGCGCTGGAGCGAGGGCGCCTTCGACGCGGTCGCCAATGGCTATGGCGCTGCGCTGCGCTGGGTGCTCGACCGCCAGGCGCTGACGCTGCTGGTCGCGGTCGCAACGCTGGCGCTCACCGTCTATCTTTACATCGCCATCCCGAAGGGCTTCTTCCCGGTGCAGGACACCGGCGCCATCTCGGCCATCACCGAAGCGGCGGGCTCGGCTTCCTATGCCGACATGGCGGCGCACCAGCAGGCGCTGGCCGACGCCATCCTGAAGGATCCCGATGTCGCCAGCCTGTCGTCCTTCATCGGCGTCGACGGCCAGAACATGACAGCCAACAGCGGCCACATGCTGATCAATCTGAAACCGCGCGACGAGCGCACTGACGACGCCAGCGCCATCATCCGCCGGCTGACGCAGGAGACGGCCCAAGTCACCGGGATAGCGCTGCACATGCAGCCGGTGCAGGACCTGACGGTCGATTCCACGATCAGCGCTTCGCAATACCAGTATGTGCTGCAGGATTCCGATCCGGTCGAGCTGGCGGCATGGACGACCAAGCTGACCGACAGGCTCACGGCGCTTCCGGAACTCGCCGATGTCGCCAGCGACAGCCAGCAGAGCGGGCTTGCCGTCGACGTCACCATCGACCGCGCCACGGCGGCGCGCTTCGGCATCACGCCGGCAACGGTCGACAATGCGCTTTACGACGCCTTCGGCCAGCGCATCATCTCCACCATCTTCACCCAGTCGAACGAATACCGCGTCATCCTCGAAGCCGATCCGTCGGTCGGCCAGACGCCGGCCTCGCTGGGCTCGATCTATTTGCCGTCCTCGGGCGCCGGCCAGGTGCCGCTGTCGGCGATCGCCAGCATCAATGTCCGGCAGGCGCCGCTGCTGGTGAACCACCTGGCGCAATTCCCGGCCGCGACCATTTCGTTCAACCTTGCCCCCGGCGTCTCGCTTGGTGATGCCACCGCGGCGATCACCGCCGCCGAGAAGGACATGCAGCCGCCCGCCGGCCTGACGACCGGCTTCCAGGGCGCCGCCCTTGCGCTGCAGAGCTCGCTGTCCAACGAATTGCTTCTGGTGCTGGCGGCGGTCGCCACTGTCTATGTCGTGCTCGGCGTGCTCTACGAAAGCTTCATCCATCCGCTGACCATTCTGTCCACGCTGCCCTCGGCGACCGTCGGCGCGCTGGTCGCGCTGATGCTCGCCGGCCATGACCTCGATGTCATCGGCATCATCGGCATCGTGCTGCTCGTCGGCATCGTCAAGAAGAACGCCATCATGATGATCGACTTCGCGCTGCAGGCAGAGCGGCTGCAGGGGCTCGATCCGCGCGAGGCGATCTACGAGGCGTGCCTGCTCAGGCTCCGTCCGATCCTGATGACGACGTTCGCCGCGCTCTTCGGCGCGCTGCCGCTTCTGGTCGGCGGCCTGGCCGGCTCGGAATTGCACCAGCCGCTCGGCATCACCATCGTCGGCGGCCTGATCGTCAGCCAGGTGCTGACGCTGTTCACCACGCCGGTCATCTATCTTGCCTTCGACCGGCTGACGCGGCGCGGCGCCGGCGTCGTCGAAGCCTCCGCCGGCGGGTCCGCGCCGTGAACCTCTCGGCCCCGTTCATGGCGCGGCCGGTCGCCACGACGCTGCTCGCGATCGGCCTCGCCGCCGCCGGGCTGATCGCCTATTTCAATTTGCCCGTGGCACCTTTGCCCAAGGTCGATTTCCCCACCATCTCGGTGCAGGCCTCGATGGCGGGCGCCAGCCCCGACACGATGGCGACCGATGTCGCGGCGCCGCTGGAGCGCCATCTCGGCCAGATCGCCGGCGTCTCCGAGATGACCTCGCGCTCGGGCACCGGCTCGACCAATGTCGTGCTGCAATTCGACCTCGACCGCGACATCAACGGGGCGGCGCGCGACGTCCAGGCCGCGATCAACGCCGCCCGCGCCGACCTGCCGTCGGACCTGCGCAGCAACCCGACCTATCGCAAATACAATCCCGCCGACTCGCCCGTGATGATCCTGGCGCTGACCTCGCGCACGTTGACGCCCGGCCAGCTCTACGATGCCGCCGCGACCGTGCTGCAGCAGCGCCTGTCGCAGGTCGAGGGCATCGGCAATGTCGATCTCGGCGGCTCGTCGCTGCCGGCGGTGCGGGTCGAGCTCAATCCCGGCGCGCTGTTCCACTACGGCATCGGCCTGGAGGATGTGCGCGCAGCCCTTGCCTCGGCCAATGCGCGCAGCCCGAAAGGTTTCGAGGAAGACGGCGCGCTGCGCTACCAGCTCTACACCAACGATCAGGCGAGCCATGCCGCCGATTTTCGCGATCTGGTGATTGCCTGGCGCAACAATGCGGCGGTCAGGCTGCGCGACATCGCCGATGTCGAGGATTCCGTCGAGGACGTGCGCAATCTCGGTCTGGCCAATGGCGAGCCCGCGGTGCTCCTGGTGCTCTACCGCGAGCCCAACGCCAACATCATCGAGACCGTCGACCGCGTCCGCGCCCTGATCCCGACGCTGCAGGCCTCCGTGCCGGCCGACGCGCGGCTCGGCATCGCCACCGACGGCTCGACCACCATTCGCGGTTCGCTGCACGACACCGAGCTGACACTGGTGCTGGCGGTGCTGCTCGTCATCCTCGTGGTGTTCTGCTTCCTGCGCGACTGGCGCGCGGCGCTGATCCCGAGCGTCGCGCTGGTCGTCTCGATCCTCGGCACTTTCGGCGCCATGTACCTGCTCGGCTTCACGCTCGACAATCTGTCGCTGATGGCGCTCACGATCGCCACCGGCTTTGTCGTCGACGATGCCATCGTGGTGCTGGAAAACATCACGCGCCACATCGAGGACGGCATGCCGCGCGGCAGGGCGGCGCTGGTCGGCGCCAGGGAAGTCGGCTTCACGGTGCTGTCGATGAGCGCCTCGCTGGTCGCCGTCTTCCTGCCGATCCTCCTGATGGGCGGCATACTCGGCCGCCTGTTCCAGGAATTCGCTCTGACGCTGTCGCTCTCGATCGCGATTTCGCTCGTCCTGTCGCTGACGGTGACGCCGATGATGTGCGCGCATTTCCTGCGTCCGGGCGCGAGCCCGTCGACCGGACGCTCGATCCTTGCCCGCTTCGGCGAAGGCGTCTTCGAACGCGTCCGCGCCTTCTATGGCCGCTCGCTGGCCTGGTCGCTCGATAATTCGGAAATCATGCTGGTGGTGCTTCTCGCGGCCATCGTCTTCAACGTCTATCTCTATACGGTGGTGCCGAAGGGCTTCTTCCCGCAGCAGGACACCGGCGAGCTGATGGGCGGCCTGCGCGCCGACCAGGCTATCTCCTTCCAGCTGATGCGCCAGAAATTCGAGCGGCTGGAATCGATCCTCAAGAGCGACCCGGCGGTCGAGAACGTGGTCGGCTATATCGGCGGCCGGCAGACCAATTCCGGCTTCGTCCAGGTCGCGCTGAAGCCGAAGGGCGAGCGGGCGCCGCTGCAGGTGGTGCTGACCCGGCTGCGCGCGCAGCTCGGGCAGTTGCCCGGCGCGCAGCTCTTCCTCAATCCGCGCCAGGAGATCAGGGTCGGCGGACGCCAGAGCCTTGCGACCTACCAGTACACGCTGCAGGCCGACACCACCGCCGATCTCGACGAGTGGACGCCGAAGCTGGTCAATCTCCTCAAGCAGTCGCCGGAGCTCACCGACGTCAACTCCGACCGCGACGAGGCCGGGCTCGAAACCAACATCACGGTCGATCGCGAGAGCGCTGCGCGTCTCGGCCTGACCCCGGCCAGTATCGACGCCACGCTCTACGACGCCTTCGGCCAGCGCCAGGTGTCGACCATCTTCAACGCCCGCAACCAATACCATGTCGTCATGGAGGTGGCGCCGCGCTATCTGCAGGATCCGAGCGCGCTGAACGGCATCTATGTCAGCACCTCAGGCGCCGCGGCCAGCGGCACGCAGCAGACCAACGCGCTGGCCGGCAGCCTGACGGGCTCGCTGCGGAACCAGGCCACCAACGCCATCGCCGTCACCGGCCATGGCAGCGCCTCGAGCGGCGCGGCGGTCAGCACCTCCGCCGAAAAAATGGTGCCGTTGGCCGCCTTCAGCACCTATGGACCGGCGACCATGCCTTTATCGGTCAACCACCAGGGCCATTTCGTCGCCACGACCATTTCGTTCAATCTCGCCGACGGCGCGACGCTCGGCGACGCCTCGGCCGCGATCGACCGCGCCATGGCCGAGCTGAAGATGCCGGTCACGATCCATGGCTCCTTGGCCGGCACCGCGCTCGCCTTCCGCGCCAACCTGCTCAACGAACTACTTTTGATCGCAGCCGCGCTTGCCACGATCTATGTCGTGCTCGGCGTGCTCTATGAAAGCTACGTCCATCCGATCACCATCCTGTCGACGCTGCCTTCGGCCGGCATCGGCGCGCTCTTGGCGCTCATCGTCACCGGCATGGAGTTCGACGTGATCTCGCTGATCGGCATCATCCTGTTGATCGGCATCGTCAAGAAGAACGCCATCATGATGATCGACATGGCCCTGCAGGCCGAACGGCTGGAAGGGCTCTCGTCCCGCGAGGCCATCCACAAGGCCAGCGTCCAGCGCTTCCGGCCGATCATGATGACGACCTTCGCGGCGCTGCTCGGCGCGCTGCCGCTGGCGATCGAGACCGGCGCGGGCGCGGAACTGCGCCAGCCGCTCGGCGCGGCGATCGTCGGCGGCCTCATCGTTTCCCAGCTTCTGACACTCTACACGACGCCGGTCGTCTATCTCTATCTCGACCGTCTCAGCGCGAGGAAGCCATCGCTGCGACTCGCTCCGGCGGAGTGATCCCGATCACTCGCCGGTGATGCGCTGGTGCACGCGGTTAAGACTCTCCGCGAAGGCCTCGAACGTGCCCCGCTCGGTCAGTTCGCGCAGCACCTGTTCGTTGATGCCGCCGCGCGTCGCATAGTCCTGCGCAAGATGCATGAAGTCTTCGTCCGGCGTCGTATCCGGCGCGTTGGCCAGCGCCTTGTAGATGCTGGTGATGTAGTCGCGGGCCTTGTCGCCGGGCACACCCTGGCCGCGCACCCAGACGTGGATCGTATCGAGATATTTGAAATAGCTGGCATAGGTCGCGGTGACGACGCTCAGCGCATCGAACTCGCTTTGGTCCTCGACTTCGATCACGCCGCCCAGCCGGCCGAAGAACGCCGCCATGATCGGGTCCGGCGGGCAAACAAGCGTGGCGCCTTGCAGGCGGGCGATCATCGGCATCGGCAGCGCCTTGCCGACATGCGCGGCCGGCGCCACCAGCGCGGCGATCTCCTCGCGCGATATCGTGGCGATCAGGCTGACGACATGATGGTCCGGCCGGAACCGCAGTTCCTTCAGCACCTCGCGCGCGATCTGCGGCCGCACCGCCAGCATGACGGTGTCGCACTGGTCGAGCACGGCCTGGTTGTCGGCGGCGATGCGTACATCCGGGAAGCGCCGGGCAAGCTCCGCGGCGATCGCCTCGTTGCGCGGCGAAACCACCACCGGCGTCGTCTCGCCCGGCAGCGATTTCAGCCCGGTGACGATGGCCGAGCTCAACGCGCCCGTGCCGACAAAGCCAAGTCTCATGGAAGTTTTCGTCCTGTTTCGGATTGCCGCCGACAATAGCGACGGTTCCGTTGCCGGCAAGGGGAGGCGACGTTCCGGCCATGCCCGCGGCCGGACCGCGCCTTGAAGATGGGCCTGGGCTGTTACCCGCGATTAAGGCCGGACTGATACATTCCGCCGCGTTCGATCGGGGAATGTGACCGTGAGCCAGCGCGCGTTCATCACTCTGCTCATCCTGATGGCGGTGCTCGTGGCACTGTCGGCGACATCGTTCCCGGGCGCCCTGATCGGCTTCCTGTTCGGCATCGCCATTGCCTTCTTCGTCGCCGGGCCGGTCATGCTGATCGGCAAGGTGCTCGATAACAACGGCATTACGATATCCGTTCAGACAGCCCTGTGGGTGCTCGCCGGCTTTTATGTACTGCTCGTTCTCGCCGCGGCATTCCAGATCTGGCGCCGGCTTCAGCGTCAGGAACCCGATCAGGCGCGATCCGCGGGGCTGCGGCTGGGGCTGCTCGTCGCACTCCCCGCGATGGCATGGCTGTCGGTGAACGCGATGAAGGACGCCTGGCCTTGAGGCTGCCGCAACTGCGGCAACCTCATTGACGGGCTCGGCTCACCGCTTCGGTCCAAAGCCCGGATAGGGGTTGAGCGGCACAACGGCCGCGATGTCCATCATGCCGGCCTCGATCAGCGGCAGCGTGGCAAGGTGGCCGCGCACTTCGGCGTCGTCCGCCGCCTCGAACATGATGCCGGTGCCGGGAATGTCGCCGCGGTTCCAGATCTGGCGCACGGCGCCTTGCGCGTAGAGCGTCTTGCGTTGGTCGGATTCGGGCGGCAGCAGCGGCGCGAAATCGGCGTCGCTGAACTTTTCGGTGTTGCGGGTGAGCAGGGCAAAGAACTGCATGGCGGTCTCCTTTGTGGCAAGTTGATGCCGGCAGGTATCGCGCTGGCTGGTCAGACTGTCCAAGACTGATTAGGTTATAGTTGAGACTGAAAAGGTCTTGACCGTTGAAGGCGAAAAATGCTCGACCTGCGCCAGATCAGATACTTCGTCGCCGTCGCCGAGGCCGGCAATGTCGGCCGCGCCGCAGCGCAATTGCACATTTCCCAGTCACCCTTGAGCCGGCAGATCATCCAGCTCGAGGAGCAGCTCGGCGTCGCCTTGTTCGAGCGGGCGAAGCAGCGCGTCCATCTCAACGCCGAGGGCAGGGCCTTCCTTGCCGAGGCCCGCGCCTTGCTTGCCAATGCGGCGCGGCTGGAAGAGCTCGGCCGCAACCTCGCCAGCGGCGCGACCGGCAGCCTCGCCATCGGCTATGTCGAGGGCGCGGTGCATTCCGGGCTGGTCGCCGCGATGCTGCGGGATTTCCGCAGAGAGCGGCCGGATTTCCATCTGCAATTGCGCAGCCGGCGGACAGCGGCGCAGTTCGAGGATCTGCGCCAGCGCGCGCTCGATCTCGGCTTCGTCTATTCGCCAGCGCCGGAAGGCGACCCCGATCTTGAAAGCATGCTGGTGCGGCGCGAGCCGCTGGTGCTGGCAATGCCGGAGGGTGATCCGCTCGCCGATGTCGCCGATATCCAACCTAGCCAGCTCGACGGCCGCGTCTGGATCACTGTCGTGCGCCAGCCTGGCGACACCAACCGCGCGCAGTTCCTGGCGGCCTGCGCCGAATCCGGCTTCATGCCCGATATCGCCTATGAGACGGCCGATCCCTTGACCTCGCTCGGCCTGGTCAGCGCCGGCCTCGGCCTCGCCACGGTCCAGAAAAGCCTACGAAGCGCGACACCCCAGGGCGTCGTCTTCCGCGACCTGCCGTGGTTCAAACGCAGCGTTTCGATCCACCTCGCCTGGCGGCGGAATGACCGGCGGGCGGTGATTGGGGATTTGAGGAGAGCAGTAGGCAGTAGGCAGTAGGCATGCTTTCCTACTGCCTATTCCCTCTGCCTACATCTTGTCTATCAACGACCGCACGCCCTCCGTCGGCGCGTCGACCGACGATCCGGCCACCATGATGGCGGCGACGATCGCCTCCGGGTCGTCGACGACCAGCGGTTTTACCCGCTGCGCGGTGTGGATGAAGCCTTCGGCCGCCATGTGCTCGATCAGCGCCAGCATAGGGTCCCAGAAACCCTTGACGTTGGCAAAGACGATCGGCTTGCGGTGATGGCCGAGTTGCGCCCAGGTCATGATCTCGACGATCTCCTCCACCGTGCCGATGCCGCCCGGCAGCGCCACAAAGGCGTCGGATTTTTCGAACATGCTGTGCTTGCGCTCGTGCATGTTGTCGGTGATCAAGAGTTCGTCGAGCTTGTCGAGCGCGGTCTCGGTCGCCTCCTTGTTGATCAGGAAGCGCGGGATAATGCCGGTGACCTTGCCGCCGGCCTTGAGCGCGCCGTCGGCGACAGCGCCCATGATGCCCTTGGTGCCGCCGCCATAGATGAGGCGCAACCCGGATTTGGCAAGCGAGCGGCCAAGCGTGTGGCCGGCCTTGATATAGGCCTCGTCGCGGCCCGGAGACGAGCCGCAATAGACGCAGACGGATCGAATCGTGTTCATGGCGATGATTGGTGATGGGGACGGTTGGCCGGGTCAAGCCCGCGGACGGGCTTTTTCTTGTCGGACTCGGGAAAACAGGCTAGACCGGGCGTTAGGTGGCTAAGGGGGCAATACGGAATTATGGCTATCAATCCTTCTAAGGCGTTTTTGTTCGCGGCGGGCGGCGTTGTCGCCGTCGCGGCGGTCGCCTACGGCTCGGGCGCGCTCGACCCTTATATCAACAACCAGAAGCCGGCGCAGGTCGCGACGCTGCCGCAGACCGCTGCGAAACCGGCTGAATCCTCGAGCACGAGCACAGAGGCGCGTGTGCCCCAGGCTCCTTCAAACACAATGGCTCCGGCGAACACGATGGCGCCCGCCAATAAGATGGCGCCGGCCAACAACGCCATGGCGTCGGCCGCCCAGGCGCCCGCCGCCGCCGGTCCGACGCTGCCGACCTTCGATGTCGTGCGCGTCGAGGGCAATGGCTCGATCGTCGTCGCCGGCAGCGCAGCGCCCAACGCCAAGGTCGAGATTTTGAATGAGGGCACGGTGCTCGGCTCGACCGATTCCGGTCCCGACGGCGCCTTCGCCATCGTGCTCGACGATCCGCTGAAGCCGGGCGACTATACGATCACCCTGCGCCAGACGGTTGGCGGCACGACCGTCGCCTCGGCCCAGACCGCCGTCGTCTCGGTGCCGCAGAGCCCGACCGGCCAGGTGCTGGCCATGGTCGAGGAGCCGGGCAAGGCCTCGCAGTTGATCACCGTTCCTGAGGCCGAGACCAAGCCGGCGGCGCCGGCCGCTAGCGATCAGGCGGCGGTGCCCACGGAGCAGGCTCCGGCACCGACCGCGTCCAGCACGGCGCCGACCGCGCCCGCCGCCACCGACCAGGCTCCGGCGACCGCGCCGGCTGTGGCCGCCGCGGCGGAGCCTAAGATCGCCGTCGAAGCGGTCGAGATCGACGGCAGCAAGATCTTCGTCGCCGGCACGGCCGATCCCGGCCGCAAGGTGCGCGCCTATGCCGACGCCATTCTGCTCGGCGACGCCAAGACTTCGGCCGACGGGCATTTCCTGATCGAAGCGACGCGCGACATTCCGGTCGGCAGCTACACCATCCATGTCGATGGCCTGGACAATGATGGCGTCAAGGTCGTCGCCCGCGCTGCCGTCCCGTTCGAGCGCGAGCCCGGCGAGTCGGTCGCCGCCGTCGCCCCAAGCGAGACAAAGCCGGCGCAGGCCAAGCCGGCCGAGACCAAGACCGCCGAAACCACGACCGAGACAGCAACGGCCGAAGCGGCCAAGCCCGCCCCGGCCGCCGGGGCTGCTGCCAAGGTTGCCGAGGCGGCGCCCTCGACCGACGTGCCCGAAACGGTCGCGCCGAAGCTCGAACATGCCGACGGCTCCGTCATCATCCGCCGCAACGACACGCTCTGGCGCATCTCGCGCCGCGTCTACGGCCATGGCACTCGCTTCTCGACGATCTATCTGGCCAACAAGGACCAGATCCGCGATCCCGATCGCATCTGGCCGGGCCAGGTGTTCAAGGTGCCTTCGACTTCGAAGGAAGGCGAGGCCGCCGACATGAAGGCCATGGGCGAGCAGATGACCACCCAGACGAAGACGGAGTAGGCGATTAGCTGATCTCCCCCCTTGCGGGGGGATGCCCGGCAGGGCAGAGGGGGTGCTGTCCCGCCAGCACCTCAAATCTACCCATCCGTCCAGCTTGCCCCATTCCCCTTCATCGTCTATCGCCGATAGACGATGCCCGAATCCTCCGAAATCCGCTGCAGCGACAGCCACGCCATGGCGCTCCGCCTGGCAGCGCTCTCGCATCCGGCGCGCATCGAGATCCTGAAGCGCCTTTCGGCCAGCCACTGCTGCTCGTGCCGTGAGGTGGTCGACCATTTCGACCTCGCCCAGTCGACCGTTTCGCAACATCTGAAGGTGCTGGTCGAGGCGGGGCTGGTCCGCTTCGAGGCCGACCGCCAGCGCTCGCGCTATGCCGTCGACCACGCCGCGCTTGAGGGCGTCTCGGCCTCGCTCACCCGACTCGTCAACTTCTGCTGCCCCAGCGGTTTACCCAAAAGGCAAGACTAGTGGCCGAAAAGACCGTATCCGCCGAAGCCGGCACCCTCACCACGCTGCGTAATCTGTGGCCCTATATGTGGCCGGCCGAGCGCGCCGATCTCAGAGCCCGCGTCACCTGGGCGACGCTGCTTCTGGTCGTCGCCAAGCTGACGCTGGTCGCTGGCCCCTATTTCTTCAAATGGGCGACCGACGCGCTGGCCCACGCCTCGAAGACGCCGCCGCCGCTGCCGTCCTTTTTGCTGGCGCCGGTGGCGCTGGTCATTGCGTACAACGTCCTGCGCCTGATCCAGCTCGGCTTCAACCAGCTGCGCGACGCGCTCTTTGCCCGGGTTGGCCAGTATGCGGTGCGCCAGCTCGCCTTCCGCACCTTCGTCCACATGCACCAGCTGTCGCTGCGCTTCCATCTCGAGCGCCGCACCGGCGGCCTGTCGCGCATCATCGAGCGCGGCACCAAGGGCATCGAGACAATCGTGCGCTTCATCATGCTGAACACGGCGCCGACGATCCTCGAATTCGCGCTGACCGCCGGCATCTTCGCCTTCACCTACGGCTGGAAATATGTGGCCGTGGTGGCGCTCACCGTCACCCTCTATGTCTGGTTCACCGTCAAGGCCAGCGACTGGCGCATCTCGATCCGCCGCGACATGAACGACAGCGACACCGACGCCAACACCAAGGCGATCGACTCGCTTCTTAACTTCGAGACGGTCAAATATTTCACCAATGAACGCATGGAGGCCGAGCGTTTCGACCGCTCGATGGCGCGCTACGAGATCGCCGCGACGAAAACCTGGACCTCGCTCGGCTGGCTGAACTTCGGCCAGGGCGTCATCTTCGGTCTGGGTACCGTCATCGTCATGTGCATGTCGGCGCTGGAGGTGCAGGCCGGCAGGCAGACGGTCGGCGATTTCGTCTTCATCAACGCCATGCTGATCCAGCTTTCGGTGCCGCTCAACTTCATCGGCTTCATCTACCGCGAGATCCGGCAAGGGTTGACCGACATCGAGCACATGTTCGACCTGCTCGACGTGCCGCAGGAGATCGTCGACAAGCCGGATGCGAAGCCTTTGAAGGTCGGGCCCGGCAAGGTCGAGTTCCGCGACGTGCAGTTCTCCTATGATCCCAACCGCAAGATCCTGAAGGGCGTCTCCTTCGACGTGCCGGCCGGCAAGACGGTGGCGATCGTCGGCCCGTCCGGGGCCGGCAAGTCGACCATTTCCAGGCTCCTATTCCGCTTCTACGACGTGCAGGGCGGCCAGGTGCTGATCGACGGCCAGGACATCCGCGACGTCACGCAGGAGAGCCTGCGCGCCGTGCTCGGCATGGTGCCGCAGGACACGGTGCTCTTCAACGACACCATCGCCTACAACATCCGCTACGGTCGCGTCGGCGCCAGCGAGGAGGAAGTGCGCAAGGCGGCCGAGCTCGCCCAGATCGGGCCGTTCATCGACAAGCTGCCCGAAGGCTACCGCGCGATGGTCGGCGAGCGTGGGCTTAAACTGTCGGGCGGCGAGAAGCAGCGCGTCGCGATCGCCCGCACCATCCTCAAGGCGCCGCTGATCCTGATGCTGGACGAGGCGACCTCGGCGCTGGACAGTCACACCGAGCAGGAAATCCAGGCAGCGTTGGACCAGGTCAGCAAGGGCCGCACCACCATCGTCATTGCCCACCGGCTGTCGACGGTGGTCTCGGCCGACGAGATCATCGTGCTCAAGGACGGCCAGATCGCCGAGCGCGGCACCCATGCGGCGCTGCTGGCCAAGCACGGCCTCTACGCCTCGATGTGGGACCGCCAGCGCGAAGCGACCGAAGCCGAGGAGCGCCTGCGCATCGCCCGCGAGAGCGACGACCTTGGGGTGATTGTGCGCAGGAGGACTTCGGAGGTTGGCTGAGGCCTCTTCCTTCTCCTGCAGGGTGAGAAGGAAGAGCCAAATTCCCCTTGACCTCAACTTACCTTGAGCTTGCAAACCGTCTCCGAGCCTCCTGCCAAGCAACCCTTCCAAACGGAGATGGATCGAAATGAGCACCAGAAATCACCGCACCGGTAGCGTGTTCCGGGTCGACAAATTCGTCGTGCCGGCGGAGGCACGCGCGGAAATCCTCGGCAAGGTCTTCATGACGCACGAACTGCTGCGCCAGCAGGATGGCTTCGTGCAGGATTTCCTGCTCGAACAGTTCTCCGGCCCCGGCGAGTTCAACATCGTCACCATGGTCGAGTGGGAAAGCCAGGATGCCGTCGACAAAGTGGTGCCGATCGTCAGGGCCGCGCATGAACGCATCGCCTTCAGCGCGCAGGAAACCATCGCGCGCCTCGGCGTAAAGGCCGACATCGCCAACTACCAGCGCGTACCGGAGCTGTAAGGCCATCCGGCTCCGGACACGGAGACAGCGGCGCTCAGCACCTGGCCGGTGCGGGCGTCGCTGACCATATGCTCGAAGCCGCGCCATTCGGCGGCGGTGATGAACAACGTCCTGCCATCGGCGCCGCCCAGCATGCAGGCAAAGCAGCCGCGATCGGTCGCGATCCCGTCGAGCGTCACGCCGCCCTCGCGCACACGCACGCAGTGCCGGTTGGGCACATCGGCGTACCAGACACAGCCTTCCGCATCGATGCATATGCCGTCGGGATAATCGTTCCCGAGGCGCGCCCAGACGCGGCGGTTGAAAAGGCCGCCATCGGTGGCGATGTCGAAGGCGGTCAATCGGTTAGCGTGGGATTCGGCGACGATCAGTGTCTTGTTGTCCGGCGTCACCGCCATGCCGTTGGCGAAGGCGATGTCCTCGGCGACCTGCCGCACGCTGCCGTCCGCTGCGACCAGCACGATCGTGCCCGGCCCGAAATGCTCACCCGGCGCCGGCGCCGGACCGCCACCATTGACGTAGATGTTGCGGCGCCCGTCGACGACGATTTCGTTCCAGGGATTCTTCGACAGATGTCTGAGATCGGCATGGGTGACGAGCGTCCCGTCTGCTTCCTGCCTGAGCAGCAGGCCTTCCCGGCCCGAGACGATAAGCAGCCGGCCATCCGGCAACCAGTCGATCGAATAGGGCAGGATGGCCGGCACGGTGAGCATGACTTCGCTCTGGCTATCCTCGTCGACAGCGACGATCTCGCCGGTGCCCCAGTTGCAGAGCCAGAGCCGGCCATCATGCCAGCGCGGCGACTCGCCGAAGGCGAGGCCTGTTGTGACGACCTTGGCACTCATTGCAGGCGATTTCGGCGAAGGCATTGGCGGGATCCTTGGGTGTCCTCTCGCCAAGGACGCGTAACGGAGCCGAGTTCCGACAACAGGAGCAAAAGTCAGGCTTGCGCGCCGGCGCTGCCGTCCAGGCTTGTCCTCCCCCCATTGTTGCGTTGCGGGGAGGGGGGCTTTCCGCTATTGAGGCGCAACCTGAAACAGGGACCGCCCCAAGCCCTATGACGCTTCTCGACTCGGTCAAGAATACGTTCGTTCCCATCCATCGCGAAGGCTATCCCTTCATCGCCGCCTTCGCCGCGGCGACGCTGTTTCTCGGCTATTTCTCCTCGATCCTGTTCTGGATCGGGCTGATCCTCACCGCTTGGTGCGTCTATTTCTACCGCGATCCCGAGCGCGTCACGCCGGTCGACGACCGGCTGGTGGTGAGCCCGGCCGATGGCGTGATCTCGGCGGTCGGGCCCGCCGTGCCGCCGAGCGAGCTTGGCCTCGGCTCCGGCGAAATGACCCGCATTTCGGTGTTCATGAACGTGTTTTCCTGCCACATCAACCGCGCTCCGGTGCGCGGCCGGATCACGCGCATCGAGCACAAGCCCGGAAAATTCCTCAATGCCGAGCTCGACAAGGCAAGCGCGGAGAACGAGCGCAACGGCCTGGTCATCGACAGCCCGAACGGCACCATCGCCGCCGTCCAGATCGCCGGTCTGGTCGCGCGCCGCATCGTCTGCTGGGCCGAAACCGGCGGCTCGATCGCGATCGGCGAGCGTTTCGGCCTGATCCGCTTCGGCTCGCGCGTCGACGTCTTCCTGCCGTTGGGCGCCGTGCCGCGCGTCGCGGTCGGCCAGACGGCGGTCGGCGGCGAGACCGTGCTTGCCGAATTCGGCGGCACCGCGGTCACGCCCTTGGTCAGGATTTCCTGAGCGTTGGGCGCGCCGTTCAAGAAATTCGAGGCCCATGCCAGCGGCGGTCCGCGCATCCGCGAGATCCCGATGCGCATGGTGCTGCCCAACCTGGTCACGGTGCTCGCCATCTGCGCCGGCCTTTCCGGCATCCGCTTCGCCTTCGAGAACCGCTTCGAGATTGCGGTGGTCATGGTGCTGCTTGCCGCCTTCCTCGACGGCATCGACGGGCGGCTGGCGCGCATGCTCAAGGCCACCTCGAAATTCGGCGCGCAGATGGATTCGCTGGCCGACATCGTCAATTTCGGCGTGGCGCCGGCGCTGGTGCTCTACGCCTTCCTGCTCGATCGCGCCGGCTCGCCCGGGTGGATCGCGGCACTTCTCTTCACCATCGCCTGCGGCATGCGGCTTGCCCGTTTCAACGTGCTGGCCGACGACACCGACCAGCCTGCATGGCAGACCGAATATTTTGTCGGCGTGCCGGCTCCGGCGGGTGCTGTGCTGGTCATGCTGCCGCTCTATCTCTATTTCCTGCGGCTCGGGCTGGAGCCCACCCGGCCGGCGGCCTTCGTCGCCTCGGGCTTTACCGTATTGGTGGCGTTCCTGCTGGTCAGCCGCCTGCCGGTCTATTCGGGCAAGAGCGTCAAGATACCCGGCGATCGGGTGCTGCCGGTGATCCTCGGCGTCGTGCTCTACATCCTCTTGTTGATGGCCTATCCCTGGTACACGCTGACGGCTTCCGTCGCCGGCTATCTGCTTTTCCTGCCACTCTCGGTGCGTGCCTATTCGAAGCGGGCCATGCGCGAAGGCGAGAAGGTGCCGCCGTCGGATATCGGGTAGCTGGTAATCTTCCCCCTTGAGGGGGAGATCAGGCAGCCGCACTCAGCCCCAGCCGGTCGATCGCCAGCTTGCGCGCCGAGATGTAATCCGTCTTGCCCGAGCCCAGCACCGGGATCTCTTCCACCTTGATAATGTCGTTGGGCACCATCAGCTCGGCCGCGCCGGCTTTCTTGCCGAACTGGCGCAGCTCCTCGGCATTGGCATCGTCGGCGGTGGTGACCAGCACGATGCGCTCGCCGCGCCTCTTGTCGGGCACTGCCACCGCCGCGTGGCGCTCTTCCGGCCATAGCGACTGCACCAGCATCTCGACGGCGCCCAGCGACACCATCTCGCCGGCGATCTTGGCGAAGCGCTTGGCCCGCCCGCGTATGGTGATGAAGCCCTCGCGGTCGACCGAGACGATATCGCCGGTGTCGTGCCAGCCTTCCAGCCGCTGCAATTCGCCGGGACGGTCGGCGGTCATATAGCCCATCATCATGTTCGGTCCGTCGAGCCACAGCCGGCCGCCCTCGGCGATGCCTTCGACCGGCTCCAGCTTCATGCGGATCGCCGGCAGCGGCCGCCCGACTGTGCCGTCGCGGCCGTGGATGGCGGTGTTCACCGCCACCACGGGCGCGGCCTCGGTCAGCCCGAAGCCTTCGACGATCGAAGCCTGGAAACGGTCGCGATAGGTGCGCCGCGTTTCCGGCTTCACCGCTTCGGCGCCGGCCACGACGAAGCGCAGGCTGGAGAAGTCGCCGTCCTTGGCGGTTCGGGCATAGTTGGCGAGGAAAGTGTCGGTGCCGAACATCACGGTCGGCTTCACCTTGCGGGCGATCTCGGGGATGATCTTGTAGTGCAGCGGCGAGGGGTAGAGGAACAGCTTTATCCCCAGCACCAGCGGCAGGATGGTGCCGCCGGTCAGCCCGAAGGAATGGAACACCGGCAGCACGTTGAGCAGGATGTCGGCCGGCGAGACGGAGACGCGTGCCTCGGCCTGCATGACATTGGCAAGCAGGCTGCGGTTCGACAGCACCACTGCCTTCGGCGTGCCTTCCGAGCCGGAGGTGAACAGGATCACAGCTGGTTTGCCCGCCTGCTGCCGCTGCAAAGGCAGGCGCCACAAAAGCGCGGCCGCGACCTTGTCCAGGGCCGTCACGCCGGCGCGCACATCCTCCAGCCACAGCATCTTGGCGCCGCCCGCTTCGACCGCGGCGACGACGTCGTCGATGGCCGCCTTTTCGATGAAGGCGCGGGATGAGACCATGGTGCGGATCACCGCGGTGCGGACCGCCGCGGTCACGCTCGCCGGGCCGGCGGTGTAGTTGATCATCGCCGCGACGCGGCCCGCTGAGATCAGGCCGACGAAGGTGAGCACCACGCCATTGGCGTTGGGTAGGAGCACGCCGACCGCTTCGCCGGGCGCTGTCACCACCTCGAAATGGCGGCCGAGGACGCGCGCGCCGATGAATAGCTTGCGATAGCTGAGCGAGCCGGAAATCACGTCCTCGATGATCGGATGCGAGGGGCCGACGCGATCGGCGGCATCGCGCATGGCAAGGAACAACCCGCGGTCGAGATTGGTGCCGTAGAGCCGCGCTTCGGCGAAACGGTCGAACAGCGCGTTGGTGTTGGAGGCCATGTCCGGGTTGCGCGCCACCAGTTCGGCGATGGTCATCGGCTCCAGCACGCTCACCGAAAGCCGCGGGAACCAGTGGCGCGGCGCTTTCTCCTTCGGCGTCAGCGACACCGGCAGGTCGCGCGTGCCGGCGACGAAGATCGGCACGATGCGTGCGTCGGCCTGCATGGCGATGCGGGTGATGGCGCGAAACAGCCGGAAGGATTTGACGTCCGGCTCGACATCGTCGGGCAGGTAGACGGCGAGCCGCCCTTTGCCCTTCAGCACGCGCACCAGCCGCCGGCTGACGAAGAGATGCTCGGCGTTGAAGGCGATGGTGCGGGCAAGCTCGCGCCAAGGCTCCAGCCAGGGCGAGCGCGCCGAGGCCTCGTCCAGGATATGCAGCGTGTCGTCGGGAAGCAGCGACAGCATCAGCGCCGGCTCGATGCGCGACTGGTGCGAGACCACATAGATCACCGGCGTCTTGGCGCTGCGGGCAATGCGGATGCGGTTGTCGGCGACGCGATAGGCGAGCTTGAACGGCACATAGAGCAGCGCCTGGGTGAAGCGCAGGTCGAGCCGGAACCGTTCGATCACCGCGATCAGCAGCCAGGCAAGGACAAGGCCCGCCAGCAGCGCCAGGGTCAGGATCATGCCGCTCTCTCCCAGTCTCCTCGGGGCGGCTCTTGAGCGGCCGCTTCGGTGGCAGAGGGTAGCGGAAGTGGGGGCAAGGTCAATGTGGGCTGAAGCAGTGCCTCGATCTCCACTTGAAAGGCTCTGACACATGTCGTAAATAAAATGACACGTGACGGAGAGGTAAAGATGGCCAGTTTCCCGACGGGGTTTGCCGAAGCACCACACATGGAGCCGGAGTTCGAACGGCTGATCGACCTGTTCGGCGGGCCGAAGGTTCTTGGATCCTCGGTATCCAGCCCGCTCGAGGCGCATGAAATGATCCTGCATGGAATTCCAAGCCAGGCTCTGGAAAGCCTCGTCAGGCAACTGACCGTCATCGAAGCAGATGCCTTCGAGGCGGCATTCGGCATGAGCGAGCGGACATTTCAGCGGTACAAATCGGATCACTCCCGGACGCTCAATCGGGAGCAAGGCTCAAGGACCTGGAATTTCGCCAGGGTTCTCACCAAGGCCACGTCTGTTTTCGGAAACCAGGAAGCGGCCGAGAAATGGATGATTGAGCCCGCCATGGGGTTGGACAACAGGCGACCCATCGATCTCTTGGCCACAGCGGCGGGTACCATACTTGTGCAGGAATTTCTCGAACGGCTCGACTACGGTGTCTACGCGTGACGCCTTTGCCAGGTTCTCTCGGAACGGGCGATGTCCTCGGCTGGAGACTTGATCACAAACGCTTCCAGGCAAGCTGGGACAGCGGCGAGGGAGCCTTCAAACTCGGGGGAAGGTGGAACAGCAAAGGCGTCAGGGCCGTATATGCGTCCGTTGACCCTTCGACCGCCATTCTCGAGGTGGCGGTCCACAAGGGATTTCGCACGCTCGATACAGTCCGCCACGTGCTGACGGCATTCGAGATCGCCGATCCTTCGAAAATTCATGTGGTGGAAATCGGCGATATTCCAAGCGCAAACTGGCTTCGGCCAGGCATTCCAAGCGCAGGGCAGCAACAGTTTGGCGACGGTCTCTTAGCGGAGCATCCCTTATTTCTGATTCCGAGCGCCGTGTCCCAGCATAGCTGGAACCTGGTGTTCGATCCCGGCCGCGCGAGCGGCCTCTACAAGCCGCGCCTGCAGGAGGATTTGGCGCTGGATACCGGGCTTCATCCTCCCGCGAGATAGCGTACCGTCCAGACAGGCGGCGGAGCGAAACACCCTATACTGCCTTCAGCCTTCCGCTGATGAACCGGAACTCCTGGCTCTTGCCGCCGTAGCCATAGGCCGCCGCCGGCACCTCATGCACGAAGGCATAGCTTTCCTCATGCACGCCGCCAAGCAGCCGGCCGAAAGCCTCGAAGATCGCCTTCAGATAGGCTTCGAGCTCGGGCTTGGTGTTGGTGCCGTCGACGACCTTGATGTCCAGCCAGAACGTGTTGGCGCCGTGCTCGGCCAGCGACTTGCCGCCAGCGAACCAGTGCCGCGGGTCGATGTAGTTGACCGCGACCGCGGTGATCGTCGGATCCTTGCGCAGTTCCCTGGCGGTGATGTCGGTGGCCTCCTTGGCGATTACCGCGGACAGCTTGGCGTCGGGCTTGCCGGTGACGCTGATGTTGATGATCGGCATGTCTTTTCTCCTTCGGTTTCGCGCGTCGCGCCTTCGATGGGAGAGATATGGGCGTATCCATTCGTCAATAAAATCGAATTGTTTTTGATAATTACTTCGATATTGTCGAAGTATGGAAACGCTCGATCCCGATCTTCTGAAAACCTTCCTCGCTTTCGTCGACGGCGGCTCGCTGGCCAGGGCCGCGTCCACTGTCGGGCGCACGCCGTCGGCGGTGACCGCGCAGATGCAGCGGCTCGAAGAGATCGTCGGCGAGCCGCTGCTCACCCCGCAGGGCAGGGGACGCGGGCTGACCCCGGCCGGCGAGGACCTCGTCGGCCATGCGCGGCGCATCCTTGCCGTACACACCGAGGCCTGGCTGGCGCTGAAGGGCGCGCGCGCCGGCGGCCGCATCGCCATCGGCACGACGCAGGATTTCGCCGATCAGGGCCTGCCGGACCTGCTCAGGGCCTTCGCCGTCAGCCATCCGCGCGTCAGGATCGAGCTGCGCGTCGGCCGCTCGCTGGAACTCGGATCGGCGCTGCAGGCGGGCCAGTTGGACCTCGCGATCACGATGCGCCATGCCCCGTCGCCGGATGAAACGGCCGTGATCAGCGAGCCGATGCTGTGGCTCTGCTCGGAAAAAGGCCTAGCAGCGCGGCCCGAAGCGGTGCCGCTGGCGCTGCTCGATCCCTATTGCGGCTTTCGCGAAGCCGCGCTCAATGCGCTCGACGCGGCCGGCCGCCGTTATCGCATCGCCGCCGGCAGCGCCAGCCTTGCCGGCCTGCGCAGCGCGGTCAATGCCGGCATCGCGCTGACGCCGCGCACCCGGCGTTTCGCCCATTCCGGCATCGTCGAGGCATCCGCCGATCTCGACCTCCCGCCGCTGCCGATGGCCGATTTCGCCATCCGGCTCGGCCGCGAGGCTCCTCGCCCGGCGGGATTTGGCGCAGCTTCTCGGCGGCGGCCTGGCCTTGTCCTGAATGGAAACCGTGCCGCCATGTCCCGGGAGTTCTCCGAAGCAATTCCCAAAGAAAAAGCCGACCTTTTTGCGGGTCGGCTTCTAGTCGGACGGGTCGAGGGGTTTGGGGGGACTTGGGGGGTGACCCGTCGAACCAACAATGCCTGAGTCGGATGATGGTTCCATGACTGCGAAAATAATTTACGAGCGCGCCGATTTCGCCTTCAACCAGTCGCGGCCGGCATGCGCGAAAACCGCGCAAAGCACGATAGCGCCGCCGATGATGCTGGCCATCGGCGGGATTTCGCCGAGGAACAGCAGGGCAAAAAAGATGGCGAACGGCACCTCGGCCGAGCCCAGCAGCCCAGCTTCCGCCGACGGGATGAGCCGCGACCCTTCCGTCCACAGAATCGAAGCCAGCGCGAAAGAGCAGCCGAAAGTGGCGAGCCGCGCCATGTCGCGGGTGGACACAGCCAGCGGATCGGTGACGAACCAGCCGAGCACGAAAAGCAGGAAGGCCGAGACAGCACCCGCCCAGACGACCGGCGAATCGCGAAAAGCGCGCACCATGATCATGTAAAGCGCGCTGCCGGCGGTCATCAAAAGCGCCAGCCCATCGCCGAACAAGTGCCCGCTGCCTAGGCCGGCGCCCACCATGATGGCGACGCCGCAAAGCGATACGGCCGCCGCCAGCATCGTCTGCAGCCGGAATTTCTCCCGCACCAACAGGAAGGCGAGCAGCGCCGCGATGAAGGGCGAGGTCGCGTAGATGACCGCGACATTGGCGACATAGGTGAATTTGAAGGCCGAGATGAAGGCGATGCTGGCCGCTGCCCCTTCGACCGCCAGCAGCCAGCCGCGCCAGCCGAGTTTCAGGCTTTCGCGCCTGCCCGAGCGGCGCCGGCGCCACAGCACGTAGAAGCTGATCAGGATCGAGCCGAAAAAACCGCGCCAGCAGGTGATGGTCAGCGGATCGGCATGGATCGACTTGGTCAGCACGCCGGTCAGCGCGAAGGCGATCGCCGAGGCTGACACCAGGATGATGCCGAGCGTGCGCTCGGCGGCCACGACGGCGGCAGGCGCAAGCTTTTCCGGCATGTCGAGCGTGTCTGTCATGGCGCCAGCCTACCCCGTTGTTCCTGACAGCCTTCTGTCATCAGGCCTGCTCCCGTTTGCGGAAACGCTCGTTGCCGACGATGAGCAGGCCAGCGCCGATGATCAGCGCCGCGCCCATGAACACTTCCGTGCGCGGCAGGTCGCCCCAGATGGCGTAGCCCAGCGCGAAGGCCCAGACCAGCGATGTGTACTCGAACGGCGCCACGATCGACACCGGCGCGCGCTTCATGCCCTCGAACAGCATGTATTGCGCAACGCCGCCGAGCGCGCCGACGCTGATGAGCAAAAGGAACTGCGTTCCGTCCGGCATATGCCACCAGATCAGCGCCGGCACGGCCGAAAACAGCAGGAAATAGAAATTGTTGAGCACGAGCTGGATCATGGTGCGCTCCTGCATGGCGGTCTTGCGCAGCAGCACGACGGCGATCCCCCAAAGGACGGCCGCCGCCAGCACCAGGAGCACCGGCAGCGAGAGGCCGAGCCGGGTTGGATCGCAGGCGATGAAGACGCCGACGAAACCGGTGAACACCGCCAGCCAGCGCAGCAGTGGCACCGTCTCGCCCAGGATCAGCACCGACAGCACGGTGACGATGATGGGTGCTGCGTAATAGATGGTGGTGAGCTCGGCGAGCTGCAGCGAGCGCGCGGCGTTGTAATAGCAAAGCCAGGCGGCCAGCGTGAAGGCGCTTCGCACCAGCATCGGCTTCACGATCGGCGAGTCGATCGTTTCGGCGAACAGCCGCCTGCCGCCGATCGCGCCGCAGGCGACGAGCACCGTGATCGAGCGGACGAACATGATCTGCCAGACCGTCATGCCGACGACCAGGAGCTTGATCGAGGCATCCTGCGCCGAAAACAGGAAATAGGCGGCAGCCGTGAACAGGATGCCGGCCAGCACCCTTTCGCGGCTTTCGAGGACGACGATATCGGCCATGCGGTTTTCAGCGTGGTTGCGTGGAAAGCGGTTCCGCCCCAGTCGGGACCGCTGCTCCAGCTATACGGGCGAAAGCTTGCACGGCGCTGCTCCACCGCAGCACTTGCGTTGGCGCAGGTCGTTTCGCCGAAGGTCGGTCGGGGACTACTGCGTCACTTGATAGAGCTCCGATGCCGCGTCCTTCAGCGCGCGTCGCCCATCCGGCCGCAGATACATCATGTGGCCGCCCTCGACGACGTCGAGGCGGATCGGCTTGGCGTCGGCGAGCGAGGGAACCTGGTTCACCAGGTAGCGCGAGGCGAGATAGGGTGTGACGAGGTCGGTGTAGCCGTTGACGATGACGACGCCGAGGGCAGGGTTGAGCGAGCGCGCCCGCTGCAGGTCGTTCATCACGCCGGCATAACCCTGGCCCGATGTGCCGTAATCCCAACTGCGGCTGATCTCGCCATTGAGCAGCCGGTAGCTGACATCGGTGCGGTAGTTGAGCTCGTCGCGGGCATAGGCGACGAAGGCGGATGTCAGCGCTGGAATGCTGCGGTCGAGCACCGGGTCGGGGCCGGCGTCACGCGCGCTTTGCGGCGCGATGTCGGCGGTGCCGATGGTGGCGTCGTAAGGGCTGAGCACCTTGCCCGTGGCGCGCTGGAATTCCTTGGCGAAAAGCCCGATGGGGATGCGGGCGAAATTGCGTTGGACGAGCTCGAGCGGCAGGCCGGTGATCTCCGAAACGCGACCGCTGGCGAGCTTGCCGCCTTGCTCCAGCCCGCTGTTCAGCGCCGTCAGGTAATCGCCGAGCGCGTAGTGCTCGACCTCGGCCAGCCTGCCGCGCAACGCATCACCGCTGACGCCGTCGCCCTTCAAGCGTGTCGCCGCCAGCGAAGGCAATTCCAGCGCCCAATGCAACTGGTCGAACTGGTCGGGGCGCACCAGCATGAATTCCAGCGCCGGCGAGATCAGCACGACGCCGCTGGGGCTCAACCCGACATCCTCCTGCAGTGTGCGGGCGAGCAGCGCGGCGCGAAAACCGCCATAGCTCTCGCCGGCGAGGAACAGCGGCGATCCGCTGCGGCCGTTCTGCGCCAGATAGAGGCGGATGAAGGCGCCGACCGAGCTGGCGTCGGCGTCGACGCTCCAGAATTCCTTCGGCTCATGCCGTGGCGCCTCGCGGCTGTAGCCGGTGCCGACCGGATCGACGAAGACGAGATCGCTCATGTCGAGCCAGCTGTCGGGATTGTCGATGAGCTTTTGCGGCGGCCGCAGGAACTCGCCGTCGGCGGCGGTCTCGACGATGCGCGGCCCGATCGCGCCGAGATGCAGGTAAGCCGATGCCGCGCCCGGTCCGCCGTTGAAGACGAAGGTGATCGGCCGGTCCTTCGCCGGCGCAGGCGACTGCTGCGTGTAGGCGACATAGAAAATCTCGGCCGTGACGTCGCCCTTGCCGGACAAGAGCGACAGCGTGCCGGCTTTGGCCTGGTAATCCAGCTTGCGCCCGGCGAGCGTGATCGAATGCTCGGTCACCTGGGGCGGCGGCAGGAGAGAAAGCACACCACCCTCGGGCGCCGAGCGCTCGGGTGCTTCGGCGGCGACGCCCGGCTGTGAGAAGGCGGCGAACGCCAGCAGGATGAAGGGGACGAGTCTCGGCTTGGACCTCATGATGCCTCCGCAAAGGGGTTTCGCAATAGGTATGGCCTGGGTCTGTGAAGTCAAAGCAACTACTCGCTCTCGCAATCCGTCACTGTGCCTGAGGCAGCCATACCGGTCCGCCTTGCCGCCATTCGCCAGGTTGAACTTGCGGCGGCATGCGCTAGGCTAGGCGCGAATGCTCGCGAATTTTTCCCTCGACCGATTTGCAAGCTGGAGCGGCGGCGTCGCCGCCGCGGCCGGCGCTGCAACGCCCGAGGAATTGTCGGCTCGCTTCACCGCGGCGGCGGGCGTGCTGCTCGGCTCCGATCGCGTCTATGTCGGCTTCTATCGCCGTGACATTACCTCTCTGACGATCGATGACGCCGGCCCCGATCGCTGGAACCGCGACTACGACGCCCGCGTCTACCGGCTGGATCCCTTCTTCCAGCGGTTCGCCAGCAGCCGGCAGGATTTCCTGTTGCCGTTGTCGGCTCTCCGCAGCGGCGATTTTCAGCGCTCGCCCTATTACCGCGAATTCTATGGCCCCTCCGACAGCTTCGACGAGATAACCGGCGTGTTCAATCTCGACAGGCTGACCGCTGGTTATGTCACCTTTCTGCGGCGCAACGGCGAGCCGCCCTTTGGCGAGCAGGACCTGGCGCTCGCCTGCGCCGCGGGCGGCGCAACGAAGCTGGTTCTGGAAAGATTGTTTCACTTGTGCCGCCTCCGGGACAAGGGCGGGGCAGTCGAGGCCGCGCGGTCCCTGCTCAGCGCGCGCGAGAGCGAGATCGCGCGGCACCTGATCGACGGCGGCAACGCCAAGACCATCGCGCGGAGCCTTTCCATTTCGCCGGGCACGGCCCGCAATCACATCAAGCAGGTCTACCGCAAGCTCGGTGTGCACTCCCAGGTGGAACTGCTGGCAGCCGTTCGCGAAGCCGCGCGCAACTGATGTTGCGCGCCGGCCTTACTGCCCCGTCACCGCACGCGTCCACATACGATTTTGAGACCGCAGCAGCTTCGCGTCGCTGTTGTCGACCACGAACAGCTTGGCCTTCACGTCGTCGGGAGGAAAGACACCGGGGTCGCTGGCGATCGCCTTGTCCATCAGCGGCAGGGAATCCGGTATCGCGTTGGCATAGGAGACATAGCTGGAGTTGGCAGCGGCGATATCGGGCCGCAGGTTGAAGTTGATCCAGGCCATGGCGTTGTCGGGGTGCGGCGCATCCTTCGGCACCGCCATCGTATCGAAGTTGATGAGCGTGCCTTCCTTCGGAATGGAATAGGCGATCTCCAGCTTCTTGGTGGATTCGGCGGCACGCGTCCTTGCCTGAAGTATGTCGCCCGACCAGCCAAGCACGACGCAGATGTCGCCGTTCGCCAGGTCGTTTATGTATTTCGAGGAGTGGAAATAGCGGATGTAGGGCCGCACCTTGGCCATCAGTTCCTCGACCTTGGCAAGGTCGTCGGGACTGGTCGACCGGGGGTCGATATGAAGATAATTCAGCGCCATCGGAATGACTTCAGCCGGCGCGTCGATCATCGCCACGCCGCAATCGGAGAGCTTCTTGACGACGTCGACGTCGAAGACCATGGCGAAGGAATTTGTCGGCGCGTCCGGCAGCCGCTGCTTCACCGCGGCGACGTTGTAGCCGATGCCGTCGGTGACGGCCATATAGGGCACGGCATGCTTGTTTTGCGGGTCCGCGCCGGCGATCAGCGAAAGAGCCTGCGGATCGATCTTCGCGTGGTTTGCGAGCTTGGACCTGTCGAGCTCCAGGAAGGCTCCCGCCTTCACCTGGTTCTTCAGGAACGGATAGGCCGAAGGATAGACCACGTCATATCCGGAGCCGCCGGTGAGCAGCTTTGTCTCGAGCACCTCGTTGCCGTCATAGACATCGTAGCGAACCTTGATGCCCGTCTCCTTCTCGAACTTCTTGGCGGTGTCCGGCGCGATGTAGTCCGACCAGTTGTAGACGTTGACGACTTTTTCCTCGTCCGCCGAAGCCGTGCTGGCGATGCCGCAGGCGAGCCCGGCAAGCAGCGTTGACAGGATCAGGATGCGCATGAATCTCCTCCTTTTCGCCTGGGCTGGCACCGATGGATCGCTCAGCCCTCAGTTCCGTTTCGCGGCCGGTTAGCCGGCGTTCGCCTTCGCTCAACGTCGTTGTGGGGCATAGACCGGCAAGGTGATGCAGGCGACATTGCCGCCACCCAGCAAAATCTCGCGGGAGTTCTCGATGCCGACTATTCTGTGGTCGGGGAACAGCTCGGCCAGCTTTGCCTTTGCCTTCACATCGAGGCCGGAGCCGAACTCTGGCACGACCACGACGCTGTTGCCCGGATAGTAGTTGATGTAGCTCGCCGCGATCCGGTTGCCGGCCGGTCGCGCCCAGGTCGAATCGAGCCGGTCCAGGCTCTCGCTTTCTTCCGGCATCATCTCGATCGGCATGGGATGAGGCAGACGATGCACCTCGAGGGCATGGCCACGCGCGTCGCGGGCCGAGCGCAGCACTTCCTCGGCTTCCCGCACGATCTCGTATTGCGGATCGTCGCGATTGTCGGTCCAGCTCAACGCGACCACGCCGGGGCGCACGAAGCAGCAGACATCGTCGACATGGCCGTCCGTCTCGTCGAAGGCAAAGCCGCGGGGCAGCCAGATGATGGTGTCGACGCCGAGATAATCGCCCAGTTGCCGTTCCACCTCGGCCTTGCCGAGATGGGCGTTGCGATTTCGATTGAGCAGGCATTGCTCCGTCGTGATGAGCGTGCCTTGTCCGTCGCATTGCAGGCCTCCGCCCTCGGCGATCAGCGGCGCGCGATAACGATCCATCCTCTCGATTTCGAGCACCTTTTGCGCCGCCAGGTCGTCCAGGTCCCATGGCGCGTAGAGCCCGCCATCGAAACCGCCATAGGCGTTGAAGGTCCAATCGACGCCGCGCACGGAGCCTTGATCGTTGACGACGAAATTCGGGCCGCTGTCGCGCAGCCAGGAATCGTTGGTGGACATCTCCACCACGCGCACATGCTCCGGCAACCGGGTCCTGGCGTTCTGCCACTGCCGGCTGGATGCCGCCACCGTCACCGGCTCGCTTTGCGCAATCGCCGCTGCGACATTGGCAAACAGCTTCTGCGCCGGCTTGGCGCCGAGGCGCCAGGTGTCCGGCCGCTCCGGCCAGATCAGCCAACACCCCGATTTGGGCTCGAACTCGCCGGGCGCCCGAAATCCGTCCTGTTTCGGCTTCGTCGAAAGGGTACGTGGCATGTTGGGGCACCGGAAAATGGCGGACGACACTCGCCCGGATCAGACTTTTTCGGGGCGTCGTCCGTCAATGTCCCATTTGGGATAGCCGGATGCCGGCTGGAACAAGTCAAGCAGAGGGAATGTTTTCGCGGATTGCCACGGACCAAGGAAGCAGGGCCGCCCGCCGTTCCCTGCAATGGCGAAGACCTGGGCCGGAACGGCGGCGGGATAAATGCATTGCCTTGCCGATCGATCGGGGCAAATCTCGATCGGACGGCGAATGCCGATGCAGCAACAAGTCGACGAAAAGGACAGGCAATGGACGCGACCGCACTCAAGGCCATGCAGGCTCCGCTGAAGGAAGCCTATCGCGACGACGCCGCCAGGGCGCTGATCACGCTCAAGGCGCGCGGAACGCTCGACGATCAGTCGATTGCCTGCAAGGTGGAGACGGGCAGGGCGCTCGCTGTCGCCGGGCTTCATCCGGCCACCGGCGGCTCGGGCCTTGAGCTATGCTCGGGCGACATGCTTCTGGAGGCGCTGGTCGCGTGCGCCGGCGTGACGCTGAAAGCTGTGGCGACAGCGCTGGAGTTCAAGCTCGGCAACGCCACAGTCGAGGCCGAGGGCGACCTCGATTTCCGCGGCACGCTCGGCGTCGCCCGCGACGCGCCGGTCGGTTTTCGCGAGATAAGGCTGAAATTCAACCTCGACACCGACGAGCCGCAGGAGCGCATCGATTCGCTCATGAAGCTCACCGAGCGCTATTGCGTGGTGTTCCAGACGATCAACAACAAGCCGGTGTTGAGTGTGAGCGCAGGGCGTTGACACAGCTGATCTCGCCCAAGGGAGGAGATCAGCAGCGCCGACGCCTCGCGCTACTGAGCCGACGGGGTCTCCGCATCCCCTTCATCGGTGAAAGGCGAGGCGCTCGGCACGCATTGCACGGCCCAGCCCTGAGGCGTCGGCTGCTTCTGATATTCGGTGACGGCGTTGGTGCACTGTTCGCGGGTGTCGAAGGTGCTGGGCAGCACCACCATGCCGCCTTGCGGGCCGGCAATCACCAGATACCAGACCAACGCTACGCTGGGAGTAGCAGCCATGGGAATTCCTCGCTTTGCTGAAATGTCGGAGTCGGACCGATCCTAGCAACTCCCTTGGGGCGGCGAAAGCGGGGCGGCGGCACACGCTTTCGCCGCCCCGGTCACAGACCCGTGAATAGAGGGTCGCGACCCGGCTCACTCGACCGCGAAGCAGTAGAACAGCCCGTCGCCACCGGTGCCCTTGAGCGCCTCCTGGCTGCAGCCGCCGCGCGAGGCGTGCGAGGAATTCCACGACTTCGCCGCCGCCGAATCGTCGAGCCCGGTGCGATCGTGATGCCCATCATGGCGGCGCCCTGGCGCCGCTCATCGTCCAGTCGCCGCAGGTCTGGTCGGCGATCCTGGCGCCGTCTGGCTTGGAGCCGGTCAGCATGTCGTGGCGGTTCGGAATGTCGCCGCGGCCGTTGATCGTCTCGCCCTATTCAGTCAGCGCCGTCTGCTTGGTGATGCCGGCGGTGGCGGCAACGAGAAGAAGTCCGCGCATCTCGATCCTCCGGCTTCGAATGTCCTAAATTCGAAGAACGTAGCCGCAGCGCTATTTCATCCGCCTAAAACTCAAGTTTATTCCGGCTGACGGTAGGCGACGAAGCGGTTGTGCTTGGCCTGGAAGATCAGCCCGGTTTCCTTCAGTTCGGGGCTGGCCAGCGGCACGATGCGCCTGGCGATCTCGGACGGATGCGGCAGTGTCTCCGGATCCTCGCCGGGCATGGCCT
This sequence comes from Mesorhizobium sp. B3-1-6, assembly GCF_006439555.1. Lineage (NCBI taxonomy): Bacteria > Pseudomonadati > Pseudomonadota > Alphaproteobacteria > Hyphomicrobiales > Phyllobacteriaceae > Mesorhizobium > Mesorhizobium sp. B3-1-6. Next base: position 101,394 of record NZ_VFTM01000010.1, read on the forward strand.
GGGCACGCATCGCGGTCCGGGTCGCGCCCGGATCGGCGGCGTTCACCCGCAGCGGCAGGGTCTCGGTCTCATGCGCCCACGAACGCATCATCGTCTCGACCGCCGCCTTGGAAGCCGCATAGGGCGCCCAGAAGGCGCGCGCCGAATGCGCCGTGTTGGAGGAGAGAATGATGGCGCGGCCGGCATCGGAGAGCCTGAGCAGCGGGTCGACCGAACGGATCAGCCGCCAGGTCGAGGTGACGTTGATGGTCATCACCTTCTCGAAGGTCTTGGCTTCGACATGGCCGATCGGCGAGATCACGCCAAGCACACCGGCATTGGCAACCAGGATATCCAGCTTGCCCCAGCGCTCGTGGATGGCTCCGCCCAGACGGTCGATGCCGGCCATGTCGGCAAGATCGAGCGGCACCAGCGTCGCCTGGCCGCGGCCATCGACCTTGATCTGGTCGTCCAGCTCTTCCAGCCCGCCGACCGTGCGCGCCACCGCGATCACATGCGCGCCGGCTGCCGCCAACTCCCTGGCGATGAAATAGCCGATACCGCGCGAGGCGCCGGTTACGACCGCGACGCGGCCGGAAAGGTCGAGGGTCATGCAGGCAATTCCGTAAGGTGATGCGGCCTACGCCCCGCTATTCGCCAGCAGCGACAGCGTGCGCACATTGTCGTGGCCTTCGAAGTCGAGCAGGCGGGTGGGGTATTGTCCGGTGAAGCAGGCGTCGCAGAATTGCGGTTGCTCATTGTCGCGGCCGGCCTCGCCGACGGCGCGGTAGAGCCCGTCGATCGACAGGAAGCCGAGCGAATCGACGCGGATGAACTCGGCCATCTCCTCGACCGACATGCGCGATGCCAAGAGCTTCGACTTCTCCGGCGTGTCGACGCCATAAAAGCAGGACGCGCTGGTCGGCGGCGAGGCGATGCGCATATGCACTTCCCTGGCGCCGGCATCGCGCACCATCTGCACGATCTTCTGGCTGGTGGTGCCGCGCACGATGGAATCGTCGACGAGCACCACCCGCTTGCCCTCGATCATGCGGCGGTTGGCGTTGTGTTTCAGCTTCACGCCCATGTGGCGGATGGAATCGCCCGGCTGGATGAAAGTGCGCCCGACATAATGGTTGCGGATGATGCCGAGCTCGAAGGGAATGCCCGCGGCTTGGGAAAAACCGATCGCGGCCGGCGTGCCGGAATCCGGCACCGGCACGACAATGTCGGCCTCGACCGGGTTTTCCTGCGCGAGTTCCGCCCCGATGCGCTTGCGCACTTCGTAGACATTGCGGCCTTCGACCGACGAGTCTGGCCGCGCGAAATAGACATATTCGAAGATGCAGAAGCGGGTCTTCTGCGGCTCGAACGGGAACAGGCTCTCGATGCCCTTGGCGGTGATGACCACCATTTCGCCCGGCTTGATGTCGCGCACGAAGCGGGCGCCGATGATGTCGAGCGCGCAGGTTTCGGAAGCGAGAATCCAGGCACCGTCGAGATCGCCCAGCACCAGCGGCCGGATGCCGAGCGGATCGCGGCAGCCGATCATCTTCTTGGCGGTCATCGCCACCAGCGAGAAGGCGCCTTCGACCTGCCGCACCGCGTCGATGAAGCGCGAGTTGAGGTCGCGCTCCTTGCTGGTGGCGACCAGATGCAGCAGCGTCTCGGTGTCGGAGGTCGAGGAGAAGATAGCGCCTTGCTTCTGCAGCGCGCGCTGCACGGTCATGGCGTTGGTCAGATTGCCGTTATGGGCGACGGCAAAGCCGCCATCGGCAAGCTCGGCGAAGAAGGGCTGGATGTTGCGCAGGCCGGCGCCGCCCGTGGTGGCGTAGCGCGTGTGGCCGATGGCGCGGTTGCCTTGCAGGCTGTCGATGACGCGCTGTTTGGTGAAGGTATCGCCGATCAGGCCGACATGGCGTTCGACATGGAACTGCGTGCCGTCATAGGAGACGATGCCGGCGGCTTCCTGGCCGCGGTGCTGTAGGGCGTGCAGCCCGAGTGTGACGATGGCTGCCGCGTCCTGCCGGCCGAAGATGCCGAACACGCCGCATTCGTCGTGGAAATGGTCGTCGGCCTCGGCGGAAAGGACTTTGCCTCTATCTGCCGTTGAGTCTGCCATCTGGTGCTCAAGCTCCGCTAAAGCCGCCATATAAGGCGATCGCTCGCCGAACGCAACGCACGCCTTCTCGCATTCACAACCGACACCAGGCCGGCTTGCAATCAGTTTGCCGGCGCTGGAGCCGGGGCAGGGGCTGGCGCGGGGCTGGCCGGCTCGTTGTCGGCCGGGGCATCCCCTTCGCTGTCGTCGGGCGCCGGCGCGTTGTCGTCACCGGCCGCCGGCGGCTCTGCGGCGGGCTGGTCGCCAGTGGCCGGCGCGCCGGCCTGCGGCGTGCCCTTATGCGTGTATTTGTTGACCAGTTCCTCGGTGTTTTCCGGCAGCACGCTTTCGAGCTTGGCGCCGATCGTCTCCAGCAGCGGCCGCGACTTGGCGTTGGCGATCCAGGCAGGCGCCTTGGCGCCGGCCAGCCAGTTGAAGAACAGCAGCGCCACCGCGACCACCAGGATGCCGCGCGCCGCGCCGTAGAGGAAGCCGAGGGTGCGGTCGAGCGCGCCGATGCGCGAATCGATGATCCAGTCGGCGAGCTTCATGGTGATGACGGAGACGACGATCAGCGCGATGAGGAAGACGACGCCCGCCGAAGCCGCCATCGCGATCTTGTCGTTGTCGACATAGGGCTGAACATAGGGCAGGACAGGCTTGTAAAAGAAGAACGCCGCGGCCGCCGCCGCCGCCCAGGAAACCACGGAGAGCACTTCGCGGGAGAAGCCGCGCACCATGGCGAGCATCGCTGAGACCAGGGTGAAGCCGACGAGGATTCCGTCAAGCAGCGTAATCGGCATGGTTCTCGCCCCACTTCCTGTCTTACGGCCCGACGAGCCGCATCACTCCGCGTCGTCGGCACGGCCGCGCCGTGAGCCGGCTATGCGCGCCACAAGGTCGGCAAGCTCGGTGGGCTGAAACGCGCCGGCCCCGATCCCCCCGGCAAGTTCCTCGCTGCCGAGCGGCAGCACCGCGCTTCCAAAACCCAGCTTTTCGGCTTCCTTGAGGCGCTGCTGCGCATGCGCAACCGGCCTCACCGCGCCCGATAGGCTGATTTCGCCGAAATAGACGCAATCGGCGGGAAGGGCAAGACCGGTGAGCGATGAAACCAGTGCGGCGGCGACCGCGAGATCGGCCGCCGGTTCCGAGATCCGGTAGCCGCCGGCGACGTTGAGATAGACGTCGTGCTGGCCGAAGCGGACGCCGCAATGCGCCTCGAGCACGGCGAGCACCATCGACAGCCGCGCGCCGTCCCAGCCGACAACGGCGCGGCGCGGCGTGCCGAGCGAGGAGGGCGCGACCAGCGCCTGGATCTCGACCAGCACCGGCCTGGTGCCCTCCATGCCGGCGAAAACCGCGGCGCCCGGCGATTTCGAGTGGCGTTCGCCTAGAAACAGCTCGGATGGATTGGAGACCTCGCGCAGGCCCTTGTCCGACATTTCGAACACGCCGATCTCGTCGGTCGGCCCGAAACGGTTCTTCACCGTGCGCAGGATGCGGAAGTGATGATTGCCCTCGCCCTCGAAATAGAGCACGCCGTCGACCATGTGCTCGACGACACGAGGGCCTGCGATCTGGCCTTCCTTGGTGACATGGCCGACGAGCACGATCGCCGCGCCTGTGGATTTCGCGTAGCGGATCATCGCCTGGGCGGCGGCGCGCACCTGGGTGACGGTGCCCGGCGCCGAATCGGCAAGGTCCGTCCACAGCGTCTGGATCGAATCGAGGATGACGAGGTCCGGCCGCTTGCCGTCGGCGATGGTGGCGAGGATGTCCTCGACATTGGTTTCGGCGGCAAGCTCGACCGGCGTCGAGGCGACGCCGAGGCGTTGCGCTCGCAGCCTGATCTGCGCGACCGCTTCCTCGCCGGAAACATAGACGATGCGATGGCCCTTGGAGGCGAGCGCGGCGGCGGCTTGCGTCAGCAGTGTCGACTTGCCGATGCCGGGATCGCCGCCGACCAGAAGCGCCGAGCCGCGCACGAAGCCGCCGCCGGTCGCGCGGTCGAGCTCGCCGATGCCGGAAACGATGCGCGGCGCGTCCTCGATGTCGCCCGACAGGCTGGTCAGCACCACGGCGCGGCCCTTGCGGGCGTTGCGCGCGTTGGCCGGCCCCGAGCCGATGCCGCCGGACGTGCCTTCCTCGACCAACGTGTTCCACTCGCCGCAGGCATCGCATTTTCCGGCCCAGCGCTGGTGCACCGAGCCGCAATTCTGGCAGATGAACTGGACGCGGGACTTGGCCATTAGGGGCGCCAACCGCCGAAGGTCGGCGTTCCTTCACACCCCCCTCTGGCCTGCCGGCCATCTCCCCCGCAAGGGGGGAGATCAGCAGCTTGGCCGCCGGCATTCTTCTTGCAACGTCGGCGATTGGCGAAAGTCGTGGCGACGGTCAATCTCCCCCCTTGCGGGGGAGATGTCCGGCAGGACAGAGGGGGATGTGACAGAGCGCGACGGTGGGTCAAAAACCTACTCAAACCTCTCCGGCAGATGGTGCTCCTCGGCCAAATCCGAGAACCGCGTGAACTCGCCGTGGAAGGCGAGGCTGACGGTGCCGGTCGGTCCGTGGCGCTGCTTGGCAACGATGCACTCGGCCTTGCCGCGCGCCTCGTTCATCTCGTTTTCCCACTTGACGTATTCCTCGGTGCCGATCTTCGGTTCGCGGTTCTTGAGGTAATATTCCTCGCGATAGACGAACAGCACCACGTCGGCGTCCTGCTCGATGGAGCCGGATTCGCGCAGGTCCGACAGCTGCGGGCGCTTGTCGTCGCGGCTTTCGACCTGGCGCGACAGCTGCGACAGCGCGATGATCGGCACGCCGAGTTCCTTGGCCAAAGCCTTCAGGCCCGTGGTGATCTCGGTGATTTCCTGCACGCGGTTCTGCGAGGCGCGGGCGGAGGAACCCTGCATCAGCTGGATATAATCGATGACGATGAGGTCGAGGCCGCGCTGGCGCTTCAGGCGCCGTGCGCGGGCGGAAAGCTGCGCGATCGAGATACCGCCGGTCTGGTCGATGAACAGCGGGATCTTCTGCATCGTCTGCGAGCAGGCGACGAGCTTCTCGAAATCCATCTCGGTGATCTCGCCGCGGCGGATTTTTGACGACGAGATCTCGGTCTGCTCGGAGATGATGCGGGTGGCGAGCTGCTCCGACGACATTTCGAGCGAGAAGAAGCCGACGACGCCGCCATTGGCGGCCTTGAAGCTGCCATCGGCCTGCTGCGCCGGAACGTAAGCCTCGGCGATGTTGAAGGCGATGTTGGTGGCCAGGGAGGTCTTGCCCATGCCCGGACGTCCGGCGAGCACGATCAGGTCGGAGGGCTGCAGGCCGCCCATGCGGCGATCGAGGTCGCGCAGGCCGGTGGCGATGCCCGACAGATGGCCGTCGCGCATATAGGCGGCGTTGGCCATGTCGACGGCGGTCTTGACCGCGTCGTTGAAGCTTTCGAAGCCGCCGTCATAGCGGCCGGTCTCGGCGAGCTCGAACAGCCGCCGCTCGGCGTCCTCGATCTGGTCGGAGGGCGACATGTCGACCGGCGCGTCATAGGCGATGTTGACCATGTCCTCGCCGACGGTGATCAGCGCGCGGCGCGTCGCGAGATCGTAGATCGCGCGGCCATAGTCGGTGGCGTTGACGACGGTGACGGCCTCGACAGCAAGCCGCACGACATATTGCGCCACCGTCATGTCGCCGACCTTCTCGTCGGCCGGCAGGAAGGTCTTCAACGTGATCGGCGTCGCGATCTTGCCCATGCGGATGAGCTCGGCCGCGACCTCGAAGATGCGGCGGTGCAACGGCTCATGGAAATGCGCCGGCTTCAGGAAATCCGAGACGCGGTAGAACGCGTCGTTGTTGACCAGGATGGCGCCGAGCAGCGCCTGCTCGGCCTCGATGTTGTTCGGTGCCTCGCGATAAAGCGGCGTTTCCGCCGCGCCGAATTTCAGTGCCGCCTCTGCCATGATATCCCCGATTTCGATCCCGCTTTCCTCGATACCAGAACGGGAAGATTCGGTGCTGACCTTTCTGCAACACTCCTCGGTCCAACCAGCTCGATGCCCCAATGTTCACAGGATCAGCAAACCATCCACAGGACAGTATTCCGGTGGCCCGATTCCATTTGACTCGGCAAGCCGTGATTCCTATCGGCGGTTGCCGAACAAAGCAAGAACAATTTCATCGAGCAAGATCGCATGGGGGCGCGCCTGCCAGTGGCTCAGTGGTTCGACGACGCGGTGCCGTCGGCCTACGCGGCTCAGTCCAGCGTGTCGCCCCAGTCAGCCCGCCGCGCCGCCTTGAAGGCATCGCCGTCGCGCTTGCTGAACAGGCGCTCGCCGGCGCTGCCGTCAGGCCGGCACAGTTTCAGCACCACCTTGCCGGAGCCGCCTTTAGGCGGCGCGATCACCCGTGCGGCGCGCGCCGGCGCCGGCTGCCGGGAAGCGGCGAGGTAAATGAACTTCTCGTCTTCCCACGGCACCTCGGCTTCCTTGACGAGACGATGCAGGCGCGAACGCGCGACGCGGCGTGCGAAATGGCACCAGTCGGGCGGCGTGAGCGGGCAGGGCACCGCATGCGGGCAGGGCGCCAGCAGGTGCGCTCCCGCCTCGATCAGCTGTTGCCGTGCCGCAAGAATGCGCCGCCAGCCGGCAGGCGTGCCGGGCTCGACGAGGATGAGCGTGTCGGCCGTGAGCCGCCAGAGGCGGTCGATGAGCTTCGGCAGTGACAGAGGCACGATCTCGTCCAGCACATAGGCGGCGCTGACGAGGTCGGCGGGCATGATGCCGTCGAGATCGATGGTGACGTCGCCGGCGATCCATTCGGTGCGGGCGGTAATTGCGCCTTCCGCGAGCGACTGGCCGACCTTGCGCACGGCAGCGCTTGCCTCGACCAGCACCGCCCGTTCCAGTTCAGGCCAGGCGTCAGTCGTGGCCCAAAGCATGGTGCCAGGTCCGGCGCCAATGTCGAGCAGGCTCGCCGGCCGAAAGTCGGGGCGGGCCTCGCTCAACGCCTCGAGGCTGGCGCGCACGGCGGCATAGGTGGCGGGCAGCCGAGTCGCCAGATAGGCCTTGACCGCCATCTCCTCGCCCATGTGCAGGCGGCCGTCGCGCAACTCCGCGCGGTAGCGATCCGACAGCGTCTTGGCGGCCTGCTTCAGCGCCGGCAGCGGCACCTTCTCGAGCAGGCCATCGACGCCTTGGCGAAGCGGGACTGGCAATTCCATCTCAGGCTCCCCTCGGCGCGAGCAGGATGACCGAGGCCCCGGCGATGCAGAGCGCAACGCCGGCCAGATCCCAGCGGTCGGGGCGCACGCCTTCGACCAGCCACAGCCAGCCGAGCGAGGCGGCAATGTAGATGCCGCCATAAGCGGCATAGGCGCGGCCCGCCGCGTCCGTGTCGGCCAGCGACAGCAGCAAGGCGAACAGCGCCAGCGAGGCGAGACCGGGGAGAAGCCAGAGCGCCGACTTTTCCAGCCGCCACCACGCCCAGAAGGAAAAGCAGCCGGCGATTTCGGCAAGCGCGGCTGCGATGTAGATGAGATAGGTCATGAAAAAGGTCTCGCGAACGAGACCTTTTTCGTGGCGTCAGGCCGCAATGGCAAGCGGCAATGCGTGTCTATTCCACCTTCTTGCGGCGGGTCGGCTTGGAGGGGGCCGGCGCCGGCTCCTTGTGCCCGATATCGCGCAGCTCCAGGGCTTTCTCGCATTTGGCCATGTAGTCGCGCGTCACCGGCAGCGTGTCGTTCACCTTGGCGAGCTGGAACTGGAAGATCACCAGGTCCTGCCAGCGGAAGGCGGCTTCGGAGGCGGCGAGATAGAACTCCCACATGCGGCAGAAGCGTTCGTCATAGATCGCCTTGGCCTTGTCGCGGTTGGCGGCGAAGCGCTCGCCCCAGTGCTTGAGCGTGTCGGCGTAGTGCAGCCGCAGGATTTCGATGTCGGTGACGACGAGGCCCGATTTCTCGATGGCCGGCATCACCTCCGACATCGCCGGGATGTAGCCGCCTGGGAAGATGTATTTGCGGACGAAGGCGCTGGTCGCCCACGGCACGCCGGAACGGCCGATCGTGTGCAGCAGCATCACCCCGTCCGGCTTGAGCAGAGTTGAGGCCTTGTCGAAGAAGGTGCGATAGTGGTTGACGCCGACATGCTCGAACATGCCGACCGAGACGATGCGGTCGAAGCGTTCGTTCAGCGCGCGGTAGTCTTTGAGCTCGAAATGCACCCGGTCCTGGAGACCCAGCGCGTGGGCGCGGTCGGTGGCGACACCATGCTGTTCGGTGGACAGCGTGACGCCCTGCACATCGACGTCGAAAGCTTTGGCGAGATAGAGGCCGAGGCCGCCCCAGCCGGAGCCGATGTCGAGCACGGTCTGGCCTGCCTTGAGCCGGAGCTTGGCGGCGATATGGCGTTTCTTGGCGGCCTGCGCTTCGTCCAGCGTCATGTCCGGCTGCTCGAAATAGGCGCAGGAATATTGCATGTCCTCGTCGAGGAAGAGCTTGTAAAGCTCGCCGGAGAGATCGTAATGGCGCTGCACGTTGCGGCGCGAGCGTGTTGCCGTATTGATCTGCTGTAGCCGGCGGAAGGCGTGGCGCAGCCCCTCGATCGCCTTCGACCACGACACGTCGATGCCGCTCGAGCCCATATTCTGGAAAGCGATGCGCATCAGCCCGAGAACGCCGCCCTCGGGAACATCCAGCTCGCCGTCCATATAGGCTTCGGGCACCGCCAGCATCGGATCGAAGGTGATGGCGCGCTCGGCATGCATGGTCTTGATATGGATATGCACCGGCTCGCCGCTGCCGTCGCCGAATTTGTGCGTCGTGCCCTTTGGGCCGGTCACCTTGAGGTCGCCGACCCGAACCAGGCGTTCAAGAACGTGTTTCAACAGGATATTCATGACCAAATGTCCCCTCAGTCGGATCACCCGGTAATCGGACTGGAATGCCAGATCGAATGCCTCAGCGCGTCGCCCGCGTCCAATCGACGCGCCACGCTGTAATGTGCACAAGATATAGGGTGTCGAAAAGTTCCTTTTGGCACAAAAAAGCCCGGGTCAGAGACCCGGGCGTTGGTCCAGAAATCCTGGACGCCTGCGAACCGAAGCGACGCTTCGGAGGATGTGCCGGTCAGACCCCGAAAATCAGGCGTTCTCTTCGCCCCCTTCGAATTCGGCGTTCGGGTCGAAGAAATTCTCCGGTCGGGCGTTGTCGTTGATGTCGTCGCCATAGATGGCTTCGGCTGTGGTCAGCATCTCGCCCTTGGACTGGCGCTCCGCCTCGTCGGCCGAACGGGCGACGTTGAGGGTCACCGTGACCTCGACTTCCGGATGCAGCGCGATCGCCACATTGGAGAGGCCGATGGCCTTGATCGGCTGGTTGAGCTCGATCTGGTTGCGGTTGACGGTGAAGCCTTCGGCGATCAGCAGATCGGCGATGTCGCGCGTCGACACCGAGCCGTAGAGCTGGCCGGTCTCGCCGGCCGAGCGCACGACGATGAAGCTCTTGCCGTCGAGCTTCTCGGCGACCTGCGTGGCTTCCGACTTACGCTCCAGGTTGCGGGCTTCGAGCTGGGCGCGCTGGCCCTCGAACTTCTTCTTGTTGGCTTCGTTGGCGCGCAGCGCCTTGCCCTGCGGCAGCAGGAAATTGCGGGCGAACCCGTCCTTGACCTTGACGGTCTCGCCCATCTGGCCGAGGCGGGAAATGCGCTCGAGGAGAATGACTTCCATGGTTTCGTTCCTTCGGTTGGCGCCGGCCGAAAGACTGGCGCAATGATTGGGAACAGGTCAGGAAGCTTGGTGCGGCATAGCCGCTCTTGTCGCTGTCCTGCCTGTCTGGGCAGTTAGAGGCAATTGGCCCCAACTCGGGATTTTGATGCTCAATCCGATACGCCCGTCGCACCGGTGAAAAGAGCGGGCGGCAAACCGCCCGCTCGAAATATCAGCGAACCACGTAGGGCAGCAGGCCGAGGAAGCGGGCGCGCTTGATCGCCTTGGCGAGCTCGCGCTGCTTCTTCTGGCTGACGGCGGTGATGCGCGAGGGCACGATCTTGCCGCGCTCGGAAATGTAGCGCTGCAGGAGACGCACGTCCTTGTAGTCGATCTTCGGAGCGTTGGCGCCGGAGAACGGGCAGGTCTTGCGGCGGCGGTGGAACGGACGCCGGGTCGGGATCTGGTTGATGTCGACCATTATTCTGCAGCTCCTTCAAAGCCTTCGCGCGGACGGCGCGGACCACGATCGCCACCGCCATCGCGGTCGCCGAACGAACGCGGACCACGGTCGCCGCGGTCGCGGTCGCCGAAGGAACGCGGGCCGCGATCGCCACGGTCGCGGTCGCCGAAGCCGCCCCGCTCGGAGCGCTCTTCGCGCTTCTGCATCATCGCCGAGACGCCTTCCTCATGCGCTTCCACCTTGATGGTGAGGAAGCGAAGGACGTCTTCCGACAGGCCCATCTGGCGCTCCATTTCGTTGAGCGCGGCCGGCGGGCAGGTGATGTCCATCAGCGTGTAGTAAGCCTTCCGGTTCTTCTTGACCCGGTAGGTGAGGGACTTCAGCCCCCAGTTCTCGATCCGGCCGACCGATCCGCCATTTGCCGTGATGACGCCCTTGTACTGTTCGACAAGCGCATCAACCTGCTGCTGCGACAGGTCCTGCCGGGCAAGAAACACATGTTCGTAAAGAGCCATTATGTTTTAGTGCCTTTCTTCGTTTCTCTCACACCGGCCCTCGCGGCTAAGCCTCTGCAACTTGTCTGACCCGGTCGCGAAAGAGCGGGGAAGAAAGGAGCATCACGAGACGGTCGAGAGCGGAGACACGGGAGGCTGGAAGCCCTTCTGGCTTCGTGTCGCGACCTTCGAAAAGGCCACGGCCCTCCGTTCAGCCCCCAGCAAGGACCGGCAGATTGCGGGGGTCTATACAGCAATTTCCAGCGAAGGCAAGGCCACGCAGTGCCTCAACCTTAAGCGGGGGCCGTTGCCGAAGCCGGGAACGCGCGGTCCTGCAAAGGCGAGTTGCCGAGTGACGGCAGCCGATCGGACCTATGCGCCTATCGATGCGACCTCAGTATAAATATTAGCAATCCATAATATGCTATAGGCAAAATGTGAGGGCCTGAAATCCATGGGGCGGCTGCAACGGCGTATCGCCTTTATATGTCTTACTTTGGTGGGCGACGCCAACGCCCATAGCTGGTATTCGGGTAAGACTGATCCTGTTCTTAATCTCAAATGCTGCGACGATCATGATTGCCGTCCTATCGCGTCAAGCGATGTCAGATCTGCCAGACAGGGCTATTACGTCAAGCAACCCGAGCCTTACTCTCGGAACGATCCGCCTACAGGCGAGTGGTTCATTCCATGGAACCGCGTGCAGGCAGCGCCTGATGACCAGTACCATATCTGCGAAAATCTCTACCCGACATTTCGCGTAGGCGGATATCGAATGAGATGGACGTGCTTCTTTGCACCGCGAGCGACGGGTTCAATTTCAGACTGAGGCACTGGCCACAGTCGGGAGTTCCCTGCATGGCTGGAGAAGGCGCCGCAGTTTTCGGAAGACGCCGGCCGTTGTCCGATTTTATCGATTTTCCAGTAATCGAACTTTAACCACCCCCATAAGGTTGTAGCGGGTTGTAACCACCCGTTTATCATGAAAGGCGCATGAGAGGCACGCGGGCCGCAAGGCGGCGGAAAATCGAGCAATTCCAGGGGTAGGGAATGCTTCTCAGGCAGTTTTGGCGCTCAAGGCGCGGCAATTTCTCGTTGATGCTGGCGGTGGGCGTGCCGGCCATGCTGGGCGCGGTGGCGTTTGCCACCGACGTCTCCACCCTGATGCGTGCAAAAAGCAATCTGCAGAACGCGCTGGACGCCGCGAACCTCGCCTCTTCGCATCTCGGCGACGCCGAGACGACACGCAATGATGCCTTCAACAGCTATTTCCAGGCCAATGTCGCCAGCCACGGTGAACTCTCCAACGCCAAGGCCACGCTCACCGTCGACAGGGGCGTCAACTTCGTCAAGACCAGGGCCACGGCCTCGGCCGACGTCAATCTCAACTTCGCGTTCCTGTTTGGCGCCGAAAAGCATATCAGCGTCGACGCTTCGGCGGTCGAATCGAACAATCAGCTCGAAGTGGTGCTGGTGCTCGACAACACTGGCTCGATGGCCGGCGCGCGTATCGCCGCGCTCCGGACGGCGACCAAGTCGCTGCTCGATTATCTCGAGGCGGTCAAGTCGCCGACCCGGTCCGTGCGGGCCTCGCTGGTGCCCTTCGTCACCGCCGTCGACGTCAACGGCCCCGAATTCGATCCGTCCTGGATCGATATGGACGGCAAGTCGTCCACCAACGGCGTCAACTTTCCGATCATCGGCGGCAAGCGACCGAACCACATGGCGCTGTTCAAGCAGCTCGGACAGACGGGCGGCTGGAACAATACGGGCTGGAAGGGTTGCGTCGAGGCGCGGCCCGGCGCCTTGAACATTTCCGATACGCCGCCGGACCCGTCGAAGCCCGATACGTTGTTCGTGCCCTATTTCGCGCCGGACGACCCGGACGTCGCCAGGAAGCCCTCGGCCTCGTATGGCAATTCGTCGACCGGCTACAACAATTCCTATCTCAACGACACTATCGATAAGACCAAGCTGAACCAGAACATACTGGGCATAGATCTGAGCGGGCTGCTGACGGGCGTGCTCAACGCGCTGCTCAGCGCGGATTTGACGACGATCGCCAAATACGTCGCCTCGACCGGCAAGGAAATCACCGAGGCCGGCAATCCGATCACCATCGGCCCGAACCGCGCCTGCCCGACGCCGATCATTCCGCTGACCGACGACTTCGACAAGCTTCGCCAGGCGGCGAGCCAGATGAGCGAATGGAACGGCTCCGGCACCAACGTGTCGGAGGGCTTGAGCTGGGGCCAGCGGGTGCTGTCGCCGCAGCCACCCTACACCGCCGCCGCCCCCTATAAGACGGCGGGCGTCACAAAGGTGGTGATGCTTCTGACCGATGGCGAGAACGTCGTCTACGGCGCATCGAACACGCCGCAGAAATCGGACTACACTTCCTATGGCTACCTCGCCAGCGGCCGTTTCGGTTCGAGCAACCAGACGGCGGCGGCGCGCAATGTCGACGGCTGGACCAAGGATGTCTGCACACAGCTGAAGAACCAGGGCGTGCAGATCTACACCATGGTGCTGCAGGCCGACACGGCGGCCAATCGTTCGCTCTACAGCGCCTGCGCTTCCGACCCGAGCGACTATTACGCCGTCGAGGACCCGGCCAAGCTGCCCAACGTCTTCCAGACCATCGCCAACAAGTTCTCCAGGCTGCAGCTCACCAACTGACGAGAGTGGGCGCCGCGGCACGGGAACGGTCGTATACCGATCGCTTCTGTGCGCCCGTCCGGCGAACAGAACCAGACCTCCGCCGGACAGGTCGATGCTTTTGCCGGCGCCATCGGCACCGGAACGCCCTCCCGGCCGACAAGGCAAGTCGCGTCAGAGCCTGCGGAGCGCTTCAGCGGGGAGAAGGCGCGTGGCGCGCCAGGCAGGGTAGAGCGCGCCGAGCGGCCCGGCGATGAAGACGAAGATCAGCGCCTGCGCGATCGACCAGCCTGAAAAATAAGGGACGATCAGGCCCGCCGCGAACTTTGTCTTCGCTGCCAATTCCATGGCAAGGGCGCCGAGAATAATGCCGATGACGCCGCCGGCTGCGCTCATGAAAACGCCTTCGATGAGAATGAGCCGAAGAATCCGCCCCGGTGACCAGCCCAGTGCTGCGAGAACCCCAATCTCGAACGTCCGTTCGTTCACGGCCATCAGAAGTGTGTTGGCAACGGCGACAGAGGCCATCATCATGACAACCAGTGAAATTGTCCGGGCAATCGCCTGAAGCAGATCGAAGATGCGAATGCTGTTGGCAAACTGCCCGGTGTCGCCCACCTCGAACCCCGGTGCGGCTGCGATAAGCCGGATGCGGGCAACAGCGATGTCGTTGTTGTCGAGCGGGCGCTTCAATCTCACCTCGAACAGAGTGAACACATCCTCCCGCGACAGGAGTTGCTGCAGCCCTTCGAGCGGAACGATGGCGCTGTTCTGGTTCAGCATGGACGAGAACGACGCGATGCCGACGATCTGATAGGGCTGGAACTGCAGCTCGACGGTTTCGCCGACCCGCTTGCCCAATGCGCTGGCAATGGATTGGCCAAGGACCACCGGCCACTGGTCCCCCGGCGCGGGGATTCGCCCCGCCACGAGGGGCACGCCTTTCCATAGGAAGCTGCCGCTCGGCCAGCCGGCCATCACGATATTCGCGTCCTCGTCGGCGGTGGTGATGTTGAGGAGAACGCCCGACACGGCCTCGACGCCAGGCACAGCGGAAAGCGCCGGGCCTAGCGACTTGGGCACGGTGCTGCTCACCAGGTTGAACGAGCTGCGCTGGCTTACCACCAGGTCCGCGCCGTTCTCGTCGATTCCCGACGCAAACGATCGCTGGACGCCGGCGGTCAGGCCCGTAAGTGCGACAAACCCGGCGACCGCCAAAGCGATGCCGAGCACCGTGAGCAGGGTGCGAAGCGGACGCGCAATAAGACCGCGCAGGGGAAGTGTCAGCTCTGTCATGGCTTAGCGGATCCGCGAAGCCGGCGCAGGCGCCGACATCGCCGCCATTCGGCTGTCCGAACGGATGCGTCCATCCGAGATCTCGACGCGCCGGCCGCACAATGCGGCCACGTCCTCGTCATGGGTCACCACGATCACTGCGGTCCCGAATTCGCGATGCGCATCGCCGATGATGCCCATGACCGATTGGCCCGTCTGCACGTCGAGGCTTCCTGTCGGCTCGTCCGCAAGGAGAAGCTTCGGACGGTTGCCAAGCGCCCGCGCAATTGCAAGCCGCTGGCGTTCGCCGCCGGAAAGCTCGGCCGGCCGTAGCGTAGCGCGATCGGCAAGACCGAAATGCGCCAGCAGTTCCAGCGCGCGAACGCTGCGCTGCCGCGCTCCGCCGAGGTTTCCCAACAGCGCCACCTCGATGTTCTCGCGGGCCGACAAGGACTGGAGCAGGGAGAAATTCTGGAAAACGATACCGATCCTGCTGGCCCGGACGGCTGCCCAGGCAGCCCTTCCATTGACGGCCCGTCCTTCGAACCGGACTTCGCCGCGGGTCGGCCGGTCGAGCCCGCAGATAAGGTTCAGGATTGTGGACTTGCCGCTGCCACTGCGGCCCACAATGGCGACGGTCTCGTCGGTCCCGATCGCCAGCGACACATCCTCAACGGCGACAATGCGGCCGCCGTCGAAGTCGCGGCCGACGTTGCTCAATTCGACGAGGGCGGACATGAGCACCGGCGAGGAGTCATACTCGGCCTTTCCTGAGATCGGCGACAAGCGCGGGGATCGAGCCGCCGTTGGCGGCGAGCAGCTGGCCAATGCGATCCCGCTGCTGCACGGTCACCGAGCCGCCGTCGACAAAGACATCGCCGATGCACAATTGTCCGCGGCAGTGGCGCACACGCCAGTCCACGGAGGTCGGGCCGTGGAGCGGCCGGCGGAATTCGCTACGCACGAGGATGTCGCCGTTGGCCAGGGCCTTTGTGCCGAGCACGGTGAAACTCTTGTCCTGCGTCCGCTCGAGCTTGTCGGCCAGCCTGTGGGCGATGGCATAAAGCAGCGCATCGACCACGGCGGCGCGGTCGTCCGCACTGGCGCTGCGCCAATGTGCCCCGAGCACGGCTTGGGCGATCCCCTTTCCGTCGAAGGCAGCGGAGATCGAACGCAGCTGCGCCTTGGCGGGTCCACCGTGCCCAAGCACAATCGCCGCCTGGCGCACGGTCTCAACCAGCTTGGCCGCATCGCTCTGCTCATCGGCAGATGCCGAAAGCGGTGGGGCGCAGATGGCGAGCAACAAAGGGACAACCAGCAGCCGGGCCAAAGCTGCCCAGCTTGTCTGCGACCATAGGCCTGCTGTCATCATCCCATGTCACCCAATGCGCGGTTGACTGTCAATATTGAGCGTTCCGCGAGCCAGCGCCGGCGCATCCCCGAAGCTGGAAGCGAGCGGTTCGAGGCGGGCTACGCGCGCTTTCTGCCCTTCCGTCAGGTCGGGATGGCGGTTGCGCAGCTGTTTGCCAAACGTCGCGGCGACTTGGAGCATGCGCTCCTCGCAGCCGCGGGAAAATGGTAGGTCCAGTTCGCGGTAGATCCGCTTCATCTCGGCCATCGGGTCGGCAATGAGATCCTGTAGCCGCACCTCTGCGAGGTCGGCGGCTGGAATCCGGGCTCTATCTGCCAGATAGTGCATCTCCGTCGCGAGATAATCGCGCGTGATGATCTCCTCCTGCTCGTCCTCGGGCAGCGGCGACTGCAGGGCGAATGCCCGTTGCAATTCTCGCACCAGAAAGATGTTGGACCGGAATACAGCTTCCGGCGAACGAGAGATGTGGACAAACTTGGCGCCCGGGAACAGTTCCAGCAGAGTGCGGACGCGGGCCGTATGGCTCGGCGACTTGAGCAGAAGTCGCCGCCCGCCTGCGACGAGAGTGAGCTTCTGGACGAATGCGAATTGATGTGAGCGCCAGCGGCTCAGCTCGTCCGCCGAAAGCGCGTCGAGATCGTGATATCGATTGAAGAAGGCTTGCCGGCGGGGAAGCACGGCGCGTCCAGCCAGGATCGACATCCCACCCAGATTGTTCAATGCGAAGTCGTCCTCCGCCGGCAGCCTGGCGCCCACCGGCACGACCGCGTCGAGGCGCGTCAACGGCAGCAAGGGCACGAAAAAGGTGCGCAGGAGAGCCCAGCCAAGGACGAATGTCTGAGGCGCCAGGACCTGCGGCCAGCTCGGCGATCTCAAACTTGGGTCTGCTGCCAGCAGGTTCTGCAAAAATGTCGTCCCGGATCGGAAGTAACCAAGAACGAACACGGGCGCGTTGTTCGGCTCCATCCGGGGAGGCCGCAGCCGCAGCCATGCTGCAAGGGTCAGGCGCTCCGGCAGGGAGGCGATCGTGTTGATGCCGGAAAGCAGGAGCAGAAGCACCAGGCGTGGCCAGTAAGCGGGAGGGAACTGGCCTTCCGCGCGCCACAAGACCCGCAATACGGCGTCAAGCGGCGCCACGCACATGAAGTGCGGATACGGCAAGTAGGGCACCAGCCAGCGGGCTGCGGAAGCACGGACGCGGTGCCGGATAGTGTTCGACTTCATCAGGCAGTCCGGAACATCATGGTCTCTGTCGTCAATCCGGGCCCGAACGCCATGCCGCAGCCGAGCAGGCCCGACGGCTCCTTCAGCATTTCGGCCATCACGAACATCACGGTTGCTGACGACATGTTGCCGTATCGCCGGAGCACTTCGCGCGATGCTGCTAGCGCGGTCGGCTTCAGTTTGAGTGCCCGCTCGACTGCGTCGAGCACCGAGCGGCCGCCAGGATGCACCGCCCACAAATCGATCTCCTTGGCGGGCCTGCCGCCGAGGATGGCCGGATGCTCGTTGCGCAGCGTCTCCCGGACGGCGCCGGGAACCTGGCCGGACAGCACCATGTCGAACCCGTCGTCGCGGATGTGCCAGCTCATCAGCTCCTTGCGCTCCGCCGCCACGATGGCGTGGAAGCTTTCGAGCAGGATGCCATGCGGTTCGGCCGTCACCAGCGAGGCCGCGCAACCGTCGCCCCATAGGCAGAACGAGATCAGCTTCTCGAGCTTCGTGGCTTCCTTGAAATGCAGCGTGCACAATTCGATGTTGACGACCAGCACGCGTGCGCTCGGATCCGAGCGCACGATGTGGCGTGAAAGCTTCAAGGCATTGATGGCGGCATGGCATCCCATGAAGCCGACGATGGTACGCTCGACCGACGTCGACAGGCCGCATCGCTGCACCAGCTCCAGGTCGATGCCAGGCGCCGAAAAGCCGGTGCAACTTGTCACGATCAAATGCGTGATCAGCGAGCGGTCG
Organism: Mesorhizobium sp. B3-1-6; assembly: GCF_006439555.1. Taxonomy (NCBI): domain Bacteria; kingdom Pseudomonadati; phylum Pseudomonadota; class Alphaproteobacteria; order Hyphomicrobiales; family Phyllobacteriaceae; genus Mesorhizobium; species Mesorhizobium sp. B3-1-6. The sequence goes on from NZ_VFTM01000010.1 coordinate 119,411, forward strand.
TCGTTGGCCAGAAGTTTGTCGACGGCCTTTTGCGCGAGCTCCGGCGCGGCGGCTTCGTACATCCGCATACGGATTGCGGTGCTGGCGAACGAGCCTCTGACCGAGGTGCCGTCGCGGTCTATTGCCCCGCCGTGCGGATCGTCGGCAGGCGCAAAGCAGGAATAGCGATGTTCGATCCCGGCCAGAGCGACCATCCGCTCGAAGAGCGCAAGGCCTTGCGCATCGTTTTCAAGCAGCGAGGCTCCATAGCCGAGGAAGAATTGATGCACGTCGTGTTCGGGGACACACGTGGCAATGCCATTCAGATACGCTTGTGGGGACAAGATAGCTCCGAGAATGAGCCCAATCGGGTCTCATAGAGGTCTGCGTATTGGGGAAGCGTTCATAAGGTAAACGCCTGCATAGGGCATTTTATTGCGCGGCGCCGATATTTCTCATTAGCAAACTGTGATATCAGCCTCCGATCTTGCATGAAGGGACCGACCTTCGCTTCGCCATCCGGGTTGAGTTCACATGCGAGTTCCGCGATGAACAGTGCGCGCGGCCATGAAGGTACGACCGAATTCTATTGCCGGATTGCCCCGCTGAGGCCCTAGATTTCCGATCCAGCGCATGACCGACATAAACATCCGGCATCTAGAGCCAGAACTCCTTGACGGCCTCCCGGCCGATGATCCCCGTGCGATTGCATCCCGTCGCGACCTCGTTCGCATCAATGCATTGATGTTCCAGGCCAGGATCATGGCATCGCTGATGCGAGCGAATGTGCAAAAGCCACCGCTGCGTATCCTCGAAATAGGCGCCGGCGACGGAAAGTTCATGCTGACGGTGGCGCGGCTGATGGCGCGCTATTGGCCCGACGTCGAGATCGTCATGGTCGACAGGATCGGCCTGATAGGCGAGGACTTGCGCAACTCTTTCGCTGAATTGGGTTGGCGGGCGCAACCCGTAACTGCAGATCTGTTCGATTGGACACAGGACAGGCCCTTCGACCTTGTTTGCGCCAACCTTATCCTCCATCACTTCGATGACATGCGCCTGCTGGAGCTATTTTCTCGGATCATGACGATGGCCCCGATACTCGTCGCGACGGAGCCATTGAGAGCCAAGGTGCCACTTGTGGCGACACGGTTCCTGCGATTGATCGGCGCTTGCGCAGTAACGCTGAACGATGCGGCGCAAAGTGTCCGCGCCGGTTTTCGCGGCACGGAACTTTCACAATTGTGGCAACTGTCAGGTGGAATGCCTGTGATGGAGGGCCGCAGAGGCCTGTTCACGCAAGGTTTTGTCGGTGGCAGCATGCCCGACACGAAATGATGCACGACGCAATTGTCATCGGCGCCGGCCCTGCCGGCAGCTCCACCGCCATTGCGCTCGCCCAACGGGGTTGGTCGGTGGCAATGGTGGAGAAGGTGCTGTTTCCTCGCCGAAAGGTCTGCGGCGAGTTTATGTCAGGCACCAGCCTTGCCTTGCTCGATCAGTTGGGCGTTGGCGAAAGCTGGCGCGCGGAAGCCGGCCCCGAAATACGTCGGGTCGGGTTCTTTTCGGGCGATGTCTCTGCGCAGGCCCGAATGCCGACCGCCAGGACGGGTCTTGGCCGCGCGCTCGGCCGCGATCGTTTGGACACCATCCTGCTGCAGGCCGCCGAACGTGCGGGCGTCGAAATTCTCCAGCCTTGCAAGGCGGTCGCGGTTCGTCGGCGCGATGACTTGCAATTTGTGACTGTGGAGTCGGGCCAGCAACAGAAGGTCCTCAGCGCACCTGTCATCATTGCCGCGCACGGATCCTGGGAAAGCGGGAAACTCCCCAGCCAGCTTGAAAGAACGAGCCAACCTTCCGACCTTTTCGGGTTCAAGGCGCATTTTGCCGGCGCCGCGCTGGCGCCCGACCTGATGCCGCTGCTCGTATTCCCAGGCGGATATGGTGGGATGGTGACGGCGGACCAAGGCCGGGTTTCAATCTCCTGCTGCATCCGCCGCGATGTTCTATCCGGGCTTCGCCAGCGCTTTGGAAATATTGCGGCGGCGGATGCGGTATCGCGCCATGTCCTGGCCTCGTGCCGAGGCGTAGCAACTGTGCTGGCCGGTGCCGAATTGGATGGTCCCTGGCTGGCTGCGGGACCGATTCATCCCGGTATCCGGGCCGGCTACGATCAGGGCATCTTCCGCGTCGGCAACATCGCGGGTGAGTCGCATCCCGCCATCGCCGAAGGGATTTCGATGGCGCTGCAATCGGGCTGGCTGCTTGCGCGAGAACTGATCGCATCGGGCAAAGGTCGCGAGGGCCGCGACGCCGCCGGTCATCGGTACGAACGCGAATGGCGTCGGCAATTCTCGACGCGTCTGCGTGCCGCGGCCTTGATTGCCCGGATAGCGCTTGGGCCAGGTGGCGCGACGGCCATGCGCGCCGTGATCAAGAGTTTTCCGGCGGCTTTGACGATTGGCGCGCGACTGAGTGGAAAGACCCAGCCCGTTCCAGGCTTTTGACGTCCAGATTGCGGCGACGAAACCTTCCGAGGCTCCGGAATTAGAGCATCGCTTCCCGCCAATGGCCGGGATGGCTGTGATCAGCTCTGACCGCCTTCGCCTCAGCTCGTATGCGCGACGAGCTTGTCCACCGTTTCGGGGAAGAAGTCGGGCGCCGAGCGGCGCTTGCCGAACATCATGTCGTATTGGATGAGCCGGAAATCGTTGATCTTCGGGTCGATCTGCTTCTGCCTGGCCCAGTCCGGCGTGGCTTCGCCCGAGGGCGACAGGAGCAGGTTGCGGTCGACCACCCGGTAGTGTTCGCGCAGCGCGCCGAGGAAACCGGTGTAATAGGGGTGGGTGATGCCCGCGGTGGTCAGGATATGGTAGGGCAGGAAGGCCGGGCTTACCGAGCCCAGGTTCTGCACCGGACCGGAGCGGTTCGACCAGATGACCAGCGGCGTGTCGTGATGCTCGATCGCGGCGCCGGCGTTAGGTTCCCTGCGCGGCGCGACATTGTCCTTGAGATAGCCCGTCTCGACATAGACCGGTCCCAGCGGCGGCAGATGGTCGCCGAAGAAGGCGATGATCGTCGGCCGCTGGCGCGCCTTCGCCCAGTCGATCAGGCGCTTAAGGCCATGGTCGGCGTCGGCCGAGCCTTCGGCATAGGAGAGCAGCGATTCCCGCGCCCAGGAGTTGATCGGCGCATCGACCGAATGCGTCGGGTTGCTGTAGCGGTAAGGCTCGTAAGGCCCATGGTTCTGCAGGCTGACCGCAAAAAAGAACACCGGGTCGTCGCTGGCATCGGCCTCGCGGATGATCTCGTCGGTCATTGCAGCGTCGGAGGCAAGCGGGCCGCGCTTTTCCATCGGCGGCAGCGTCTCTTCAGACTTGAAGTCCTTGAAGCCGAAATCGGCATAGACCGCGCCGCGGTTCCAGAACCAGTTGGTGCCAGGATGGATGGCACGCGCATAGTAACCTTCGCTCTTCAGGAAGGTCGCCAGCGACGGGGTCGGGGTGCGCACATATTGCTGATAGGGGATCGAGCCAGCCGGCAGGAAGGCGTTGGAAAAGCCGGTCAGAGCCTCGAACTCGATGTTGGCGGTCATGCCGCCGAATTCGGGAGAGAACATCGAGCCGGAGCGCAAGGCGCGCACTGTCGGGATCGGGTCGGGCTTGATGGTGACGCCGGGCAACTGCGTCGGATCCCAGAAGGATTCGCTCATCACCACCACGATATCCGGCTTCTCGTCCGGCACCGAAGCGGCGACGTCGGGGCGCTGGATCGCGGCCATCGCCTTTTCGGAGTAGCCGGGCGGCGCCGAGACATGCGCCATCGGCACATTCATCGCGAAAGCCAGCGCAAAGCCGTTGGAGGCGTAGTTTTCCTTCTGGTCCCACATGATCGGGATGATCTGCAGCCGGTCGCGCGTCCACGAGAAGGTGGCATAGTCCATGATCGAGACGAAGAAGGCGAGCAGCGGCACGGCAAGCGCCAGCCGCGCCAGGCGGCCTTTTCGGCTGAGGATCGGCACCCGCCTGCGCCAGGTCCGCCAGCCGTAGACAAGCAGCGTCAGCCCGCCGACGATGCCGACCGCCAGCATGACGGCCGTCCACGGCCGCTCGCGCACCAGAAGCGGCATCAGCGCCACGATCTGGCGGGCGAACAGGAAATCCGTCGGATAAAGCGGATCGCCGAGATAGTGCGATTTCTGGTGGCCGACAAAGGCCAGCGCCAGCGTCAGCGGCGCCACGATCATCAGGCTCTGGTGGCTGCGCCCGAGTATGGCGTCCAGCCCGACCAGCACCAGGGCGAAGACGATGATAGTTGTCCAGCCCGGCTTGAACGGCTGCAGGAAGAAATCGACCGTGCCGAAGAAATCGCCGCGCACGATCAACTCGATCGCGAATACGAGCAGGGCGGAGACGAGAAGCGTCGTCAGGCCGTAGCGTACAGTCGGCCAGGCCCGTCCCGGCAAGTAGCCGGTGGACGGATCGTCTTCCAAAAACTGCGGCACGGGCTTGGCCGCGCCTTTTCTGATCCTTGCCACTCTACTTCCCCCGGCCAACGCGACACGCCTTCCACGCCCGTCACGCTTCTGTCATCGAAATGTCACGCAAAGCTAGCGCCTGTGGCGGAAATAAGAAGAGCCAGCAAACTAAACGTGAGCGGTTTTCATCAGGTGTGATCGCCAAAAAGCCTTTCGGAACAGGGAGTCAGCTGGGTTTTCCGGCTGAAATGCTGGCTGAAGAGGCGCCGGCGGGCTTGACTTGGCTGTGCGCCTTGCGCCAGAGGCAGGGAAAAACCAGCCTCTGGAGAGACCCAAAATGGCCGTCGCATTCACCTTTCCGGGACAGGGCAGCCAGGCCGTCGGCATGGGCAAGGACCTCGCCGATCAATTCCCCGAAGCGCGCCGCGTCTTCGAGGAAGTGGACGCCGCGCTCGGCGAAAAACTGTCGAAACTCATCTGGGAAGGGCCGGAAGAGACGCTGACGCTGACCGCCAACGCCCAGCCGGCACTGATGGCGGTGTCGCTGGCGGCGATGCGGGCGCTCGAAGCGCGCGGCTTCTCGCTGAAGGACAAGGTGGCCTATGTGGCCGGTCATTCGCTGGGCGAATATTCCGCGCTTGCCGCAGCTGGCTTCGTTTCGGTCGGCGACGCCGCCAAGCTTTTGCGCACCCGCGGCAACGCCATGCAGGCTGCGGTGCCGGCCGGGGAGGGCGCCATGGCTGCCATCATCGGGCTGGAGCAGGTCGATGTCGAAGCGGCTTGCGCGGAAGCGGCCAAAGGCTCCGTCTGCCAGGTCGCCAACGACAATGGCGGCGGCCAGCTGGTGATTTCGGGCGCCAGGGCGGCGGTCGAGCTGGCGGCGAAGCTGTGCACCGAAAAGGGCGCCAAGCGGGCGCTGATGCTGCAGGTTTCCGCGCCTTTCCACTCGGCGCTGATGGCGCCGGCGGCAGATATCATGCGCGAGGCGCTGGCGGGTGTGGCGAAGCAGGCGCCGGTGGTTCCGGTCGTCTCCAACGTGACGGTGACGCCGACCAGCGACCCGGATGAGATCGCTCGCCGCCTGGTCGCGCAGGTGACCGGCCGCGTGCGCTGGCGCGAGACGGTGGAATGGTTCGGCGCCAATGGCGTTGCGAGCCTCTACGAGGTCGGCGCCGGCAAGGTGCTGTCGGGCCTGGCGCGCCGCATCAACCGCGACATCGCCACCGGCGCCATCGGCACGGCGGCGGAAGTCGAGGCGGCGCTGGCGGCGCTTGGCTAAGGATCGCTCGAACGTTACCGGAGGTGTCGAATGTCTCCTTCGAAGATTGGTCGAAGCAAAACCGAGCACATGGAGGAGGACTATCGCATTGCAGCTGAGGTTGTGGAACGCATTCGGCGCGGTGACGAGGATGTCCTGACTACCGAAGATTTCTGGCATGGCCTGGATGATTTGACGTATACGGAACCGGGATCGCCTGCGGCGCATTCGGAAAAATGAGGTTGAGAAAATGTTCGAACTGACTGGCCGCAAGGCGCTCGTCACCGGCGCAACAGGGGGCATCGGCGAAGCGATCGCCAGGGTGCTGCACAGCCAGGGCGCTATCGTCGGCCTGCACGGCACCCGTGTGGAGAAGCTGGAAGCCCTGGCGGGCGAATTGGGCGACCGCGTAAAACTGTTTCCAGCGGACCTGATCAACCGCGACGCTGTCAAGGCGCTCGGACAGAAGGCTGAAGCCGACCTCGAGGGCGTCGATATCCTGGTCAACAATGCCGGCATCACCAAGGACGGCCTGTTCGTGCGCATGTCGGACGCCGACTGGGATTCTGTGATCGAGGTCAACCTCACCGCCATGTTCCGGCTCACCCGCGAACTCACCCATCCCATGATGCGCCGCCGCCATGGCCGCATCATCAACATCACTTCGGTGGTCGGCGTCACCGGCAATCCCGGACAGACCAATTACTGCGCATCCAAGGCCGGCATGATCGGCTTTTCCAAGTCGCTTGCGCAGGAAATCGCCACCCGCAACATCACCGTCAACTGCGTCGCCCCGGGCTTCATCGAATCGGCCATGACCGACAAGCTCAACGACAAGCAGAAAGAGACGATCATGGCCGCGATCCCGACAAGGCGCATGGGCACCAGCGTTGAAGTGGCGTCGGCCGTCGCCTATCTCGCCTCCAACGAGGCGGCCTACGTGACCGGCCAGACCATTCACGTCAACGGCGGCATGGCGATGATCTGAGGCATGGGCGGGCGCCTGTGAAAACAGCCATTTCGGCTTGGACGCCCGCCATTTTTCGTGTAATGCGGCCCGCAACCCGGCGGTTCGGGCAAAAACCGGTCCTGTGGCGTGCGTTGCCCGCAAGACCATCTTTCAGCTTGATTAGCGGCATTCCGCCCGCTAACGAAGATAGACAACTTAAGACGAGGATTGCCCCAAATGAGTGACACCGCAGAGCGCGTCAAGAAGATCGTCATCGAGCATCTCGGCGTCGACGCCGACAAGGTGACGGAGCAGGCGAGCTTCATCGACGACCTGGGCGCGGACAGCCTCGACACGGTCGAACTCGTCATGGCGTTCGAAGAAGAGTTCGGCGTCGAGATTCCGGACGATGCGGCCGAGACCATCCTGACCGTCGGCGATGCCGTGAAGTATATCGACAAGGCCTCGGCCTGAGTTCTTTCGCAGGCATTATCGGGGAGGACCTGCGATGAGGCGTGTCGTCGTCACGGGCCTTGGCCTGCTTTCGCCATTTGGCATGGGCGTCGAGCACAGCTGGCGGGAATTGCTCTCCGGCCGCAGCGCTTGCCGCCGCGTCACCGAATTCGAGGTGGACGATCTTGCCTGCAAGATCGCCCACGTCATCCCGCGCGGCGACGGCTTGAACGGCACCTTCAATCCGGAGGCCGTGCTCGAGCCGAAGGAACTGCGCAAGATCGGCGAGTTCATCCTCTATGGCATCGCCGCCGCCGACGAGGCGCTGGCCGATTCCGGCTGGAAGCCCCAGACGCATGAGGACCAGTGCGCCACCGGCGTGCTGATCGGCTCCGGCATCGGCGGTATCGACGGCATCGCCGAAAACGCGATGATCCTGAAGGAACGCGGCCCGCGCCGCATCAGCCCCTTCTTCATCCCCGGGCAGATCATCAATCTGGTCTCGGGCCAGGTCTCTATTCGCCACGGCCTGAAAGGCCCGAACCATGCGGTGGTCACCGCCTGCTCGACCGGCGCGCACGCCATTGGCGACGCCGCCCGGCTGATCATGTGGGGCGATGCCGATGTGATGCTGGCCGGCGGTGCCGAGGCGCCGATCACCCGGCTGTCGATTGCCGGCTTCGCCGCCTGCCGGGCGCTCTCCACCGAGCGCAATGACAGCCCCGAAACAGCTTCGCGTCCCTATGATCGCGACCGCGACGGCTTCGTCATGGGCGAGGGCGCCGGCGTTGTCGTCCTGGAAGAGCTGGAGCATGCCAAGGCGCGCGGCGCCAAGATCTATGCGGAAGTCACCGGCTATGGCCTGACGGGCGACGCCCATCACATCACCGCGCCGGCCGAAGACGGCGATGGCGCCTTCCGCTGCATGACGGCGGCGCTTAACCGGGCGAAGCTCTCGCCGGCCGACATCGACTACATCAACGCGCACGGCACCTCGACCATGGCCGACACGATCGAGCTCGGCGCGGTCGAGCGCCTGGTCGGCAATGCCGCCTCGAAGATCTCGATGTCGTCGACCAAGTCGTCGATCGGCCATCTGCTGGGCGCCGCGGGTGCCGCGGAAGCGATCTTCTCGATCCTGGCCATCCGCGACAACATCGCGCCGGCGACCATCAATCTCGACAATCCGGAACGCGAGACGGCGATCGATCTTGTGCCGAACAAGCCACGCCAGCGCCAGATCGACGTCGCGCTGTCGAATTCCTTCGGCTTCGGCGGCACCAACGCCTCGCTCGTGTTCCAGCGTTACAATGGCTGAAGGGCCAGCCGGAGCAATCCCAGGAAAAGTGCGCAGCGGTTTTCTACCCGGGATTGCTCAGAGACAGACAACCAGCCGGCAGTTCCGCCACCTGCCGTCATTTTTGCCAAATTCTCCTCTAGCTTTTTGCCGGGGGATTCGTTGCAAGATCAGACGGTAGGGCGCGCCATGAGCACAAATCCGGGCAGCACAAATCCGGGCGGCGACGGGGAATTCGGACGGCAAGGCACAAAGGGGCCGATCAGGCCGAAGACCGCGGCCGAGGCGTTGCGCCCGGAAGCCGGCACGCCGCCGCCGTCGAAGCGCTCGCGCGCCTCGCGCAGCCAGGTCGTCGTCTTCCTCAATTTCTTCCTCTCCATGGTCATCCTGGTCGTGCTCGCCTCGGGTGTCGCGCTCTATTTCGGCATGCAGGCTTTCGTCGAGCCCGGCCCATCCGCCAATGGCGACACCTTCCTGATCAAGCCGAGCACCGGCGTGCAGGAGATCGCCGACCAGTTGGAACGCCGCAATCTGATCAGCGATGCCCGCGTCTTCCGGCTGGGCGTGCGCGCCACGGGCAATGAATCGGCGCTGAAGGCTGGCGAGTACGCCATCAAGCCGCGCGCCTCGATGCGCGACATCATGGAGCTCTTCAAGAGCGGCAAGTCGGTCATGTACTCGCTCACCATTCCCGAAGGGCTGACGGTCGAGCAGGCGCTGCAGCGGGTCGCCGATCAGGAGGCGCTGACCGGCGATATGCCGCCGGCCTTGCCGCCGGAGGGCAGCATCGCCACCGACACGCTGCGCTTTACCCGCGGCGCCACTAGGCAGCAGATGGTCGATAAGCTGATCGCCGACCAGAAGAAGCTGGTCGACGACGTCTGGTCGCACCGCGCGCCCGACCTGCCGATCGCCAACATCGACGACTTCGTCACGCTGGCCTCGATCGTCGAAAAGGAGACGGGCAGGAGCGACGAGCGCTCGCGCGTCGCCGCGGTGTTCCTCAACCGCCTGGCCAAGGGCATGCGGCTGCAGTCCGACCCGACCATCATCTACGGCCTCTTCGGCGGCAAGGGAAAGCCGGCGGACCGGCCGATCTACCAGTCGGACCTCGACAAGCAGACGCCCTACAACACCTACATGATCAAGGGCCTGCCGCCGACGCCGATCGCCAATCCGGGTCGCGCGGCGCTCGAAGCGGTCGCCAATCCGTCGAAGACCGACGACCTCTATTTCGTCGCCGACGGCAATGGCGGCCATGTCTTCGCGGCGACGCTGGAAGAGCATAACCAGAACGTTGCCCGCTATCGGGCGCTGCAGAAGAAGCAGGCGGACGCCGCCGCCAAGGCGTCCGGCCAGACGACGGCGCCGGCGGCTCCCGATGGCAACGGCGACAGCGGCGATGCCGGTGCCAATGGCGGCAGCGGCGAGAACGGCGACGGCGGCGGCGGCGACGCGCAATAGGCGCAATGCATGTCGCCCAAAAGTGCGCAGCGGTTTTGGGAAAACGACATGCATCAAACGCACTGCATGTCGCCCAAAAGTGCGCAGCGGTTTTGGGAAGACGACATGCATCAAACGGAAGTACGCGTCCTTTGACGCGAGGCCGTATTCATGTTTTGAGGGGGCGCCGGCCTTTCGTCCGGCGATGTTTGGGGCGCGCAGCGCTGGGCCACGCATGCCTTGGCTGCGACAGGGGGACGACAGGGCAATGAGCCTGCAAAGCATGACCGGTTTTGCGCGGTCCGCCGCCGAAAGTGATGGCACCTCGATCGCCTGGGAGGTGAAATCGGTGAACGGCAAGAGCGCCGAGGTGAGGCTGAGGTTGCCGCAGGGTTTCGACCGGCTGGAGACGGCGGTCCGGCAGACTATTCAGAAGGGCTTTGCGCGCGGCAACTTCCAGGCGACGTTGACCGTCGGCCGCGCCGCCGCCAGGCAAGTCCAGCCGGTGGTCAACGAGGCGTTCCTCAAGGATTTGGCGGGGCTGGCCAAGCGTTTGCAGGATCAGTTCGGCACCGAGCCCGCCACCGCGGATGGCCTGCTTTCCCTGCGCGGGGTGCTCGACATCCCCGAGGCCGTGGAGACCGAGGAGGAGCGGGCTACCCTCGATGCCACGATCCTGTCGGCGCTCGAGGCGGCGCTCGCCGGCCTTGAACAGGCGCGCCTCGGTGAGGGCGCGGCACTTGGCGCGCTTCTTTCCGGCCATGTCGACACCATCGAGACGCTGACGCTGAAGGCGGAGGCCGACCCCTCGCGCGAACCCGCCGCGATCCGCGCGCGCATCGCCGAGCAGATGCGTCTGTTGATAGATGCCTCGGCCAATCTCGATGCCGTCCGGCTGCACCAGGAAGCGGCCTTCCTCGCCACCAAGGCCGATATCCGCGAGGAGATCGACCGGCTGAAGACACATGTCGCTTCGGCGCGGGCGCTGCTCAAAAGCGGTGGCGCCGTTGGCCGCAAGCTCGATTTTCTCGCGCAGGAATTCAACCGCGAATCGAATACGTTGTGCTCGAAGTCGAACGCCGCCGCGGTCACCGCGATCGGGCTGGAGCTCAAGGCGGTGGTCGACCAGTTTCGCGAACAGGTCCAGAATCTGGAGTGACGGGATGGTTGCCAAGGAACCGACGGCCGCCAGGGATCTGGGGTCCCGCATCCGCCGTCGTGGATTGATGCTGGTGCTGTCGTCGCCGTCGGGCGCCGGCAAGTCGACGATCGCGCGCAATCTTCTGGAAAGCGATGGAAGTCTCGAGCTTTCGGTCTCCGTTACGACAAGGCCGCGCCGCGGCTCGGAAATCGAGGGCGTCCACTACCATTTCCGTACCATGCGCGAGTTCGAGCGGCTGCGCGACTCCGACGCGTTGCTCGAATGGGCCGAGGTGCACGGCAATTGCTATGCGACGCCGCGTGAGCCCGCGGAAATCGCGCTGGCCGAAGGCCGCGACATGCTCTTCGACATCGACTGGCAGGGCGCCCAGCAGCTCAAGGAGAAGATGCGCGCCGATATCGTTTCGATCTTCATCCTGCCGCCGTCGATGAAGGAATTGAAGGCGCGCCTAAAGCGTCGCGCCGAGGACCAGGAATCCGTCATCGAGACCAGGCTGAAGAACGCCCGCCTCGAGATCGAGCATTGGAAGGAATACGACTTCGTCATCGTCAACGACGATCTCGACCGCGCCTTCGCCGAGGTCCGCGCCATCGTGACGGCGGAGCGGCTTCGGCGCGACAGGCGCCCTGGCCTGTTCGATTTCATTTCGGGGTTGCTGGACGAGAAGACGGGGTAAATCGCCCGTCATTTCAGCATGGCGATATCCATGATGAGGCGCGACAACGGTACTTCCTCACCGGCAAAGCTCTCGATCATTGCGTCCAGAACGCGTTCGCGCTCGAGCATGTCGGCATTAAACGAGAATCCTGCATTCTCTATCAACATTACCAGGAAAGTGAGCTGTGTACGGCCATTGCCTTCACGGAATGGATGCACGGCGTTGATCTCGGCCAAAACATGCGCAGCCCCAACCGCAAAGTCTTCGATGGCAAGCCCGCGAAAATGGTCGGCGTCAGTCAATCCCTCGAATATCCTGCGCATCTCCTGATCGATGTATTCGGGATAACAGAACCAGTTGCCGCCTTTGCCGATGCGAATGGTGCGAACCTCGCCAGCCCATTCGTAAATGTCCTGGAATAGGTGATGATGAACGACTTTGTAGTGCTCATAGTCCAGCCTACCGACCGGCATATTCTCATCGGCTCTCGTCAGAAAAAGCGCTAACTCGAATTCGTCGAGTTCGGCCTGGTCCTCGATATTCAGCTTGTTACGAAGAACAGTCGTGCCCGGATAGCATAGCGGATCGTCTTCAGCGGCGTATACCACCTGCTGATCCTATTTTTTTCGGGATACTTGTTCCTTGATCAAGGCCCTGCGTTCGTCCCCGGTAAGGCCCCGCGCGCGGCTTTCCGTTAGGATTGTCGCCATGCGGCGTGACAATCTGAGACCTTCAACAGCGCTGATCTTCTCGCCTCTGTCACTGGTCAGGATGAATTGACCATTTTGGCCGGAGCGAATGACGGTGTGGCTCTTCTTCATTCAGCGACACTACCATGTTCCACGATTTCCGGGCAATCGCGCCGCCGATTATGGCGGGCCGACGCCGGATACTACACCGCGTTCGTCAACCTGACGAACTCCTCGACGCTCAGCGTTTCCGCCCGACGCGTCGGGTCGATGCCGGCGCGGGTCAGCAGCGCCTCGCCACCCAGGCTCTTCACGCTTTGCCTGAGCATCTTGCGGCGCTGGCCGAAGGCAGCCTCGGTGACGCGACCGAGCTTTTTGGTGTCGGCGGGGAGGGGGGACTGTCGCGGCACCAGATGCACCACCGATGAGGTGACCTTCGGCGGCGGCGTGAACGCCTGCGGCGGCACGTCGAAGGCGATCCTCGCCTCGGTGCGCCAGCCGGCCAGGACGCCCAGCCGGCCATAGGCGTCACTGCCAGGAGCCGCGGTGATGCGCTCCGCTACCTCGCGCTGGAACATCAGCGTCATCGATTGGTAGAAGGGCGGCCAGTCGGCCACCGTCAGCCAGCGGATCAGAAGCTCCGTGCCGATATTGTAGGGAAGGTTGGCGACGATCTTCACAGGCGCGCCGTTCGCCGCGCCGGCGAGTGCGGCAAAATCCGTCTTCAGCGCATCGCCGGGAATGACCTCGAGCCGGCCGGGATAACGGTTGGAAACCTCGGCCAGCGCTTCGAGGCAGCGCTCGTCGCGCTCGATGGCGATCACGCGCCGCGCGCCGTTGAAGAGCAGTGCCCGCGTCAGTCCGCCTGGGCCCGGACCGACCTCGATCACTGTCGTCTCGCCGAGATCCCCGGCGGCGCGCGCGATCCTGCCTGTCAGGTTGAGGTCGAGCAGAAAATTCTGCCCGAGCGCCTTCTTGGCCTGCAGGCCATGCCGCTCGATCACCTCGCGCAGCGGCGGCAACCCGTCGATTGTGGTGCGTCCGCTCAATGCATCCTCACGCGGCGGCGGCCTGCCGTCCGCTGTCGGCCAGCCGACGCGCCAGCCTCAACGCGGCGATCAGGCTGTCGGCGCGCGCGATGCCCTTGCCGGCGATGTCGAAAGCGGTGCCGTGGTCGGGCGAAGTGCGGATGAAGGGCAGGCCGAGCGTCACGTTGACCGCCTCGTCGAAGGCTAAAGTCTTGGCCGGGATCAGCGCCTGGTCGTGATACATGCAGAGCGCTGCGTCATAGGCGGCGCGCGCGCGTTGATGAAACATCGTGTCGGCCGGCAGCGGTCCGATCGCGTCGATGCCTTCCGCCTGCAACATCTCGACGGCGGGAGCGACGATCGCTGCATCCTCCAGCCCCATGGCGCCGCCCTCGCCGGCATGCGGGTTGAGCCCGGCGATCGCAAGCTTCGGCCGCGCGATGCCGAAGCGGCTCTTGAGATTGGCGGCGGTGATGCGCGCGGTTGCGACGATCAACTCCGTCGTGAGCATTTTCGGCACTTCGGCCAACGCGATGTGGATGGTCACCGGAACGGTGCGCAGGTCCGGTCCGGCCAGCATCATCACCGGCGTCACGTCCCTGCCGGTGTGGCGCGAGGCCAGATGCGCCAGATACTCTGTGTGGCCCGGAAAGCCAAATCCGGCATCATAGAGCGGCTTCTTGGCGATCGGGCAGGTGACTATCGCCGCGGCGCGGCCGGCGAGGCAGTCCGCGACGGCGCGGTCGATGGCTTCGATCGTGCCTGCGGCATTGGCCGGGTCCGGCTCTCCCGGGCTGTCGACATGGCGCGCATAAAGCGGCACGACGGGCAGCGCGCGGGAAAAATGATGCGCTGCCTGTCCTGGCAGCGTCTCGGCAATCGCAACATTTGCGCCGACCAGGCGGGCGCGGGCTTCGATCAAAGCGGGGTCGGCAAGCAGGTAGAAGGGCGGCACGCCGGCGCTGTCGCCGGCCTGCCAGGCGGCGATGGCGATCTCGGGCCCGATGCCCGAGGGATCGCCGACGCTGAGCGCCAGCGGCGCATCGGTCTTCTGCGCGTTCATGCGGTGGGCCAGCTGCGGTATCGCACGCTTGTCGCTCTAGCGTTCGACGATCTTGGCCTTCTGGCGCAGCTCGGCGACATATTTCTTGCTGAGTTCGTCGGCGTCCTTGTCGTTGCTGCCTTCTGCCTGGAACACCATCTGCGCGGCCTTGTCGTCGGAAACATCGCGCGAGGAGCAGATGCCGATGAATTCGACGCCGCGCTCGGTCTCGCGGGTCGGCGTCGCGGCGCCGACCTTGGTCGCCTTGATCTGCTCGGCCCAGTCGGACGGCAATTGTGGCGCCAGCACGCGGCCGAGGTCGCGCACGGTGACGTCGATCAGGCCCTTGGCGAAGTCGCGCGTGGTGTTGCAGCCGCTGAAGCGAGCGCGCATGGCGTCGGCCTCGCGCTTGCGTTTGGCGAGCGTGGCGGCGCGCTCCGACGCGGGCACCACGAAGATTACCTGCTGCAGCATGTATTCCGTCGCGGTCGGCTTGGCGCCGCCCTTGTCCAGCATGCGCCGCACGGCATCCTGCTCGGTCACCGAGCCGCCTTCGCCGGAGCGGTAGCGCGCGCTGAGCGCCTGGTTCCAGGCCATCTGGGCACGGATGAATTCCTTGAAGTGTTCCTTGGTGACGCCCGATTGCGCCATGATCGCGTCGAGTTTCGCCAGCGGCATCTTGTTGCCCGAAGCGAAGCGCTGGTAGGCGGCGTCGACCTGCTGGTCGCTGATGCGGATGCCGAGCCGCTTGGCCTCGGCCAGCCGCAGCGTCTGGTCGATCATCTCCTGCGCGGCATCGCCCTTCTTGTGCTGCAGCTTGAAGAAGGCAGCGCGGTGCGCGATGTCGCCGGTGGTGATCGCTATGTTGTTGACGACATACTTGATCTCAGCGGCGAAAGCAGGCTGCACGACAGCCGTGACCGAAACCGAGGTCGCCACCAGAAGCGCGTATCCCGCTGAAAACAGGTATTTCCTCATCTTACCTTCCCAATCTTCCCCACCATGACGGCGCCGCGCGTCCTCCGAACGCCTGCGCGATGCGGTCGACCCCATTGCCCGTCTTATGCGGCGAAACGATGTCGCCGGCTCATGACGCCTAGAATCGAGCCTATACTCAGGGGATCAGGCGCCAAATCAAGACCAAACCACCATCAGCGCCGAGCGACGCACGGCTCCGTACGCCCACCCTTGGTCACTGGATGGTATCGACCGCGCTTGTTGACGAACCGAAATCGCCGAGCGTGCGGAACGACAGGTTGAAACCGATGTTCTGCGACACTTCCTTGGTGACGGTGTCACGCGTCTGCGAATACGTCATGATGTAAGTGAAGCAGGAATCGTTGTAGGCGAAGCCGACACCGTCCTTGACCAGCACATTTGTCTGGATGTCGTAAGTGCCGGTGCCGAACAGCCGCCAGTTCTGCGCCACATGGGTCGAGGCGCCGAGCGTGAGCTCATGGCGGTCGGTGGTGAAACCATAGAGCGGCTGCGCCTCGATGAAGGCATATTTGGCGCTGAGCGATATCGGCAGGCTGGAATAGGCGGCCTTCACTTCGGCGCGCCTGACCTCGAAGGTCTGCTCGTCGAAACGCCCGCTCAGCGAGCCGGAGAAACCGCTCGGGCTGTTGAAGCCGACCAGGCCGACATAATCCGAGGTCGGCTTGTCCAGACCGGACTCGGCCCCGACATTGACGAGATCGGGCGCGGCAAAAGAGTTTTCGCCCGCGAGCTGATAGGACTGGCCGAAGATGGCGTTCGTGCCCCAGCCATTGTCATAGGCGCCCGAATACCGGAAGCCGACATTGGCGCGCGTGCCGCCTTCTATGCGGTCGTAGCCCGAGAATTTGTCGCGCTCGAACAGCGTGGTGGCGTCGAAGACGAAGCTCTGCGCGTCTTCGTTGGGGATCGCCAGTCCGCCGACATATTGCTCGTTCGGGCGCACGAAGACCTGCGCGGTCGGTTCCAGGATGTGGCTGGAACTGGGCATCGAAAACAGCAGCGGCCAACGCGCCTCGAGGCCGAGGGTGGCCATGTAGCGGGCGAGCGACGAGCGCATGTCCACGTCCTGGCCGAGATTCGTCGCCATCTGGTTGACGGCATCGAGCGAAGCCGAATTGGCGTTGACATAGCCGGCGTCGCCGCGCAACGCGAGCAAAGGCGTCAGTTGCAGGCCGTTATCGGTGGTGAAGGTGCGCTTCCACTCGGCTTCCGCCGTCAGCCGGCTCGACTCGCCTTCGATGCCGCGCACGTTGTTGATCGAATTCGGATCGCTGCCATCGGCCAGCACGGCGTCCAGCCGGTTGCGGCTGATCACGCGTGCGTTGACGTTGAACGACAGCTGGCCACCGGCCACCGAAGTGTCGGGGATATAGGCGTAGTCGAGCGACGGCAGCACCCAGGGTTGCTTGGCAGCGCGCGCTGTCGGGTCGCTGGAGAGCGTGTCTTCCTGCACCTCGAAGCGCATGGCACGGACGTCGAAATAATTGCGGTCGCTCAAGCCCGTCAGATAGATCGACGACTGGTGGACGAGGTCGCTGTAGCCGTCGATGTTGTAGGTGCGCGAGAATTCCTTGTCGGTCTGGAGCAGCACGTCCCAGCCGAAATTCCAGCGCTCGTTGATGGCGAACTGGCCCTTGGTGCCCATCATGCCGCGGAACTTGTTCGGATCGTTGGCAGGCCCGGAATTCACATTATGGCCGGCCGAATCTACAAACGCATCGGGATCCTGCTGGTTGATGCCGGCGATCTTCAGCGTGTACTGGCCGTTGTTGAAGCGCTGGCGCCACTCGGCCTCGCCGAGGAAACCCTGCTTGGTATAGCCGCTGCCGGTGACGGTCAGGTCATAGGTCGGAGACAGCGCGAAATAATAGGGGACTTTGACGCCGACGCCGAGATGGTTGTTGTAGACGATGCCGGGGATCAGGAAGCCGCTCTTGCGCTTCACCGTCGGGTCGGCGATTTCGAAGGCCGGCAGGTAGGCGAGCGGGAAGCCGAAGAACTCGAAATTCGAGTTCTCGAAGCGGACCGTCTTCTTCTCGCCGTTCCAGATGATCTTGCGCGCCTTGACGCGCCAGGTCGGCGCTTTGTCCGGCTTGTCCTCGCAAGGTTCGCAGGCGGTGTAGACGCCGTTGTGGAAGGTGGTGAGCACGCCACCCATGCGCTCGGCGCTCTCGGCGGCGAAATAAGCCTTGTCGATCGTCTCGACACGCAGCGCGTTGAGAAAGCCGTCGGCGAAATCGTCGGTGATGTCGATATGGTCGGAATTGACCTTGGTGCCGTCGCTGTTGATCAACTCGACGGCGCCGCTGGCGACGAGGCGCTTGGTGTCGCGATTGTAGACCACACGCTGGGCGACCAGCTTGTTGCCGCCATAGTCGATCTGCACGCCGCCGACGGCCGTCACCGTATGCTTGTCGTTGTCATAGACAAGCGTATCGGCGGCCAGCAGCATCTGCGTGCCGGAAGGGACGGACTTGGCAGCGATCGTCTGCGCCAGCGCGGGCACCGTCGGCGCCGCACAGGCGAACAGACACGCCAAGGCGGTCGCCCCATAGAGGCGTGCCAGACCGGCCTGCCTATGGCTGCGCAAAACCGCCTCCCTCACTAGCCGTCTTCCTTGTATAGCAGAAACGTCACCCCAAAGAACATAGCCACGACAACCGGAACCCATGCAGCCACCACAGTAGGCACGAATCCGGCGACACCGAATGCCTTGACCAGTACCGAAACGACATAAAGCAGAAAGCCGGCCACGACGCCACCCAGAATCATCGTTGCCGACTGCCCCATTCGCGCAAATCTCATTGAAACCGTTGCAGCAATCAGCGTCATGGCGACGAGAAGGAACGGCAATGCCACAAGCGAATTAAATTGCATGGCGAAGGCGTTTGCCTTGAGTCCGAAGGAACGGGCGACCTCGATCTTGCGCGGCAGCTCGTAGAAGGGGATGGTTTCCGGACGCGCCAGCCGCTCCTGCACGAATTCCGGCTTCAGATTCGTCGGCACCTTGTCGGACGCCAGCGTCTGGATATTGCCGCCCTTGAAGACCTTGACGTCCTGCAATTCCCAATAGCCGTCGCGCAGGAAGGCCTTGGCGGCATCCTTGCGCTCGGTGATGTTGCCCTCATGGTCGAGGACGAAAAACACCGCATCCGCCATCTCCAGCCCCTGATTGAGGATGGCACGGGCGCCGATGATGGTGTCGCCCGATTCGGTCTTTTGCCGAAGCCACGGCGTGACATTGGTGGTGACGGCATTCGATTTGCCGGCCCGCAGGTCGTTCTCCATCTGCTCGGACCAGGAAAAGCCATGCGCGGCGATCGGGTTGATGATGGCGACCGACAGCACGCCGAACATCAGCGCGCCGACGCAGCAGGGGAACAGGAACTGCCAGGCCGAGACGCCGGCCGAGCGCGCAATCACCAGCTCGTAACGGCGGTTGAGCGACACCAGCGTCGCCATTGCCGAGAACAGCCCGACGAACGGCACCGTCTGCAGCATGATCATCGGCATCCTGAGCGCCGAAATGGCGAAGGCAATGCCGTAGGTGAAGCCGGGCAACCCGGTCGTGCGGCCGGAAAGCTCGGTAAAGTCGATCAGGAACACCAGCGCCAGCAGGCCCAGGAAGAACCAGAAGGTGATCGAGACGTAGCGGAAGAAGAAATAGCGGCCCAGCGTCCAGCCCATGGTCAGGCTCCCTGGCCGGAAGTGCGCCGGGCGAGCCAGAGCTTGAATGCCGTCCAATTGTCGCCAGTGCGCTTGGCAAGGTTCGTCAGCCAGTCGGCCCAACTGACCGGCAATTCCATGGTGCGCGAGGAAACGATGAACCAGATCGAAACCGCTGAGGCGATGATGGGTATGCCGTAGAGCAGGTAGACGTAATACCAGACCTTGTCGGCCTTGCCGGCGGCGAAGAAGCCCAGCCATCGCACGAAAAGCGCGATTGCGATCGCCGTGATCAGCGGATTGATGCGCGACTCGCGATGCGAGCGCGCATCGCCCGCGACCGCAAGCGCGATCAGCGCGAACACAAGCGAATAGGACCATTCGGCGAAGCGCTGGTTGAGTTCCGCCCGGTAGCTGCCGGGTTCGCGCTGGAACATCTTGTCGTTGGGATCCGGGTTGAGCAGATACGCCGTCGTCCGGTCCTTGGGCAAAAGCGTGATGTCGTTCGCCGCCGACAGGAAGGCCGACATGTCGAAGGCGTAAGAGGTGAAGCGGATGACGGAGAGGTCGCCGGTCACCGACTTGCGGTTGATGACGCCGTCATTCATCATCAGCACCTTCTCGTCGCCTTTTTCGACGATGCTGCCGGTCTTGGCGTAATAGGTGAGGCTGGCCCCTTCCTCGCGCGAATCGGCGACGAAGATGCCCCCGAGCCGGTTGCCGGGAAGCCGTTCGCCGACCTGCAGGTAAAGGCCCTCGTCGATCTTGCGGAACGTGCCTTCCTGGATGATCAGCGACACGAGGTCGGCGCGCGAGGCCGCCACCAGCTGGCGGTTTTTCTGCCTGGCATAGGGGTCGGCGGCGTTGTCGACGACGAAGGAAAACGCGCAGGCAAAGGCCGCGAGCAGCAGGATCGGCCGCGCGATCGTCCAGCGCGAGGCGCCCGCGGCGCCGAGCACCGCCAGCTCCGAATCTGTGTTCATCGCGCTCAGCGTCTGCGCCACCGCCACCACAAGGGCGAATGGCACCACGATCGGGATGATGGAGGGGATGATGAGCGCCGCGACTTCGAAGAAGGTCAGCGCCGACTGGCCGTTGTCGGTGACGAGGTCGATCTTGGCCAGCACCTGCGTCGTCCACACGATCGCCAGCGTCCAGACCAGCGATGCGAGGAACATCGTCAGCGCGCGGCGCATGATGTAGCGTTCAACGACCTTCATGAAGGCTTTTCTCGATTTTGCCGAACGGCATCATGCCCGCCGACAAGGTAGTGATCCGGCAACGCCCGCACAACTGGGTCATAGGCGGCTCGCTCCGGTTCGTCGCCCCACGCCGCGTGCCCCGGCGCGGCGGAGTCTCCGCGTCAATGGATAAGAAATGCAAAACATCGATGGTTAACAGCACGTTACGGCGGCAAGCTAAGGTCGTGCCGGGGCGAATCCTTTGTCTATGGTGGCGCTGATATAGACAGCGATTTCGGCCAAAGTCTTGCCAAATGGCTGAAAACGACCAAATGTCGCGCACGCTTGCCAAACGCGTTGCTCGCCAAGAAATACCCTTTGCCGGCACCTTCCGGCCATCCCCGAAAGCAGGACCTGATGACGTCGAGACCTTCCATTTCTTTCGCCAAGTTTGCCGCGCCGAAAAAGGGCAGCGTCTTCGTGTTCGCGGCCGATGGCGGTGGGCTCGGCGAGGCGGCGAAGGCCTGCGATCCGGTCGGCGCGCTGGCACGCGCCTTTCCGGTCGCGGATTTTTCCGGCAAGTTCGCAAGCTCGGCCGAGGTGCTGGCGCCGGAAGGAACTTCGGTCGACCGGCTGGTGGCGATCGGCGCCGGCAAGGTCTCGAGCCTTGACGACAATGCCTGGCTGAAGCTCGGTGGGGTCATTGCCGCTTCGCTGCGCAAGGCGGCCGAGGTGGCCGTCATCCTCGATCTGCCCGAACTGCAGCCCGACGGCCGCCAGGCGGCCAACCTAGCCGCCGGCATGCTGCTGCGCAGTTATTCCTTCGATAAATACAAGACCAAGAAAGACAAGGAAGACGGGCAATCTGACGCGAAGGGCGCCAAGAAGGCCGAGGCGGCGAAGCCCGCGAGGATAACCATCCAGTGCGCCGACCCCGCGGCCGCGAAGAAGGCGTTTGCGGGCGAGGAAGCCGTGACCGATGGCGTGCTGCTTGCGCGCGATCTCGTCAACGAGCCGGCCAATGCGCTCGGGCCTGTCGAATTCGCCGAACGCGTCAAGGCGCTGGAGCAGCTCGGCGTCGAGGTCGAGATCCTGGCTGAAAAAGAGATGAAGAAGCTCGGCATGGGTTCTCTGCTCGGCGTTGCGCAAGGCTCGCCGCGCGGCGCGCGCTTGGCGGTGATGCGCTGGAACGGCGGCAAGGCCAAGGACGCGCCGCTTGCCTTCATCGGCAAGGGCGTCACCTTCGACACCGGCGGCAATTCGATGAAGCCTGCCTCCGGAATGGAGGACATGAAGGGCGACATGGGCGGCGCGGCCGCCGTCACCGGCCTGATGCACGCGCTCGCCGCGCGCAAGGCCAAGGCCAATGTGGTCGGCATCATCGGCCTGGTCGAGAACGCCGTCGACGGCCATGCCCAGCGCCCCGGCGACATCGTCACATCGATGTCTGGCCAGACCATCGAAGTGCTCAACACCGACGCGGAAGGCCGCCTGGTCCTGGCCGACGCGCTCTGGTACGCCAACGACCGTTTCAAGCCGAAATTCATGATCAATCTGGCGACGCTCACCGGCGCTGTCATGGTGGCGCTCGGCCAGCACTATGCCGGCCTGTTCTCAAACAATGACGAGCTTGCCGGCCGGCTTTTCGGCGCCGGCCAGGCCAGCCAGGAGCGGCTGTGGCGCATGCCGCTCGGGCCCGAATACGACAAGCTGATCGATTCCAAGAACGCCGACATGAAGAATATCGGCGGCCGCTATGGCGGCGCCATCATCGCCGCGCAGTTCCTGCAGCGCTTCGTCAAGGACACGCCCTGGGCGCATCTCGACATCGCCGGCACCGCGATGGGCGCGCCGTCGAGCGAGATCAACCAGTCCTGGGGCTCGGGCTTCGGCGTGAGGCTGCTCGACAGGCTGGTGCGCGATCACTACGAAGGGTAGGGATGGCCGACATCCTATTCTACCATTTGACCGAATCGACGCTCGAGGAGGCGCTGCCCGGCCTGCTCGAGCGCAGCGTCGAGCGCGGCTGGCGCGCGGTGGTGCAGACCGGCACCGAGGAGCGTCGCGACGCGCTCGACCAGCATCTCTGGATTTTCCGCGACGATTCCTTTCTGGCGCATGCCACCGACCGCGAGGCCTATCCGGCCGAACAGCCGGTCCTGCTCACCACGGGCGAGGGCAACCAGAACGCCGCGCAGATTCGCTTCCTGGTTGACGGCGCAAGCCCGCCCGAACTATCGGGCTACGAGCGCGCCGTCTTCCTTTTCGATGGCCATGACGCCGCGCAGCTCGAAGGCGCGCGGACGCATTGGAAGACGCTGAAGGAAGCCGGCCACGCCGTGACCTACTGGCAGCAGACGCCCGACCGTCGCTGGGAGCGCAAGGCGTGAGAGCCGTCAGCGATCGCCGATCGTTACCTTGTTGATTTCTGTGCCGTGCGGAAGGTTTTTTACTTGCCGGTGAATCTGGCCGGCTATGTGCACTTTGACCACGAAGAAAGTCTTGTTGATTTGCTTAACGGACATTTCGCCACCGAGCACGGGCGGCTTTTCGAAGTCGTAACATTCGTCGACCCCCAAGACCAATCCCTTCTTTCGTGCCGTCGTCACTAATCCAGCCAGCAACAGTTCGTCGCGACGATCAGGATCATTGAACTGGGTTGTAAGTTCCGGCCACGTTTCCGACACTTGGGTCAATCGGCCTCCGACCATGTCCAGCAATTTGACGGAACCATCGGGAGCGCGGAAGAAAATGTCGCCGAACGCAGAGACTGCGCCGGGCTCCAAGCCATCAAGCCCAATCCACTTCCAGCCGTCCAGCGCTTCCCAGATATCCTTCTTTGATGGCTCGATAAACAGATGCTGGAGACCGCTCGGCCACGGGCTTCTGACAGCGTCTGCATTTGGCTTAGAAACAGAATTCCCAAAGACAAAAGAAATAAAGCGAGAAAAAGAATTAGCCATACCTCACCCCCTGGAAGCATCGCATACTTACAGCAGAATGATCGACTATCAAACATGGTCGCGCAGACGCCGATGATGGTCGTCGCCTCGAACCGCTTTTTGCGTTAGATAGGGCCAAGCTCACGCGGTGGGGGGAGAATGCGGATCAGGATCGTCGGAACCGGCAGGGCGGTACCGGCTGAGCGCCTCACCACACGCGCCCTGGAGGCGAAGCTGAGCCTTGGCGAGGGCGCGCTTGAAACCGTCACCGGTGTCGTCGAGCGCTATGTCTGCAATGCCGAATCGCAGATCGATCTCGCCTGTGCCGCCGCGCGCCTTGCGCTTGAGGATGCCGGCGTAGAGGCCGGCGCCGTGGACCTGATCGTCGGCGGCTGCGGCGTGCCCTACCAACCGCTGCCGGCGACCGCGCCGCTGGTCATGCAGTGCCTCGGGGTGGCGGACGGCTCGGCCGCCGCCTTCGACGTCAACAGCACATGCCTTGGCTTCCTCACAGCCTTCGAGACCGCGGGCCGCATGATCGAGGCGGGGCAGTGCGAGACGGCTCTGGTCTTCTCGTCCGAAGTCGCCTCGCGCGCTTTGCCGTGGCAGGACGCGCCGGAGATCGCCGCGCTCTTCGGCGACGGCGCCGCGGCGGCCGTGCTGCGCAAGGCCAAGCCAAGCGAGGGAAAGGTGGCGGCGAGCCTGATGCGCACTTATCCGTCGGGCTGGGAAGCCTGCGGCATTGGTTCGGGCGGCACGCGCTTCGATTTCCGCAAGGATCGGGAAGCGTTTGCCGCGCACAGCCTGTTCCACATGGACGGCAAGGAACTGTTCCGGCTTACCTCGCGCCACTTCAACGGCTTCGTCGATGCTCTGCTCGAGCGCGCCGGCTGGCGGCATGACGATGTCGATCTCGTCGTGCCGCATCAGGCGAGCCCCTTCGCGCTTGCCCATATGGCGCGCCAGACCGGTTTTGCGCCGCAAAAGCTCGTCGACATCTCCGCCCGCTTCGGCAACCAGATCGCGGCTTCCATTCCCTTCGCGCTCGACGTCGCGCGCCGCGAGGGGCGCGTCGCGCCAGGCATGAAGCTGCTCTTCCTCGGCACGTCGGCCGGCGTCTCCTTCGGCGGCATGGCGCTGGAGACCTGAGGGATGGCTGTGCTTGTCACCGGCGCCAGCGGCTTCCTCGGTGCTCATGTGCTCGAGCGGCTTGCCGCGTCCGGCACGCTGGCGCTCGGGCTCGGCCGCGATGAAGCGCGCTGCGCCGCGCTGGAGGCCGCCGGCCATCGCATCGTCCGCCACGATCTCGCGCAGCCGCTCGATGGCGCGCTCGATCCGAGGCTTGGCAGGGTCGAGCGGATCATCCATTGCGCAGCGCTCTCTTCGCCTTTCGGACGCCTCGCGGATTTCGAGGCGGCCAATGTCACGGCGACACGGAACCTGCTCGACTTCGCCGAGCGGCAAGGCGTCGGCCGCTTCGTCCACATCTCCAGCCCGTCCGTCTGCTTTGCCTTCCGCGACCAGCTTGGGCTCAGCGAGGACGCGGCCTTGCCCGAGCCCGTCAATCACTATGCCCGCACCAAGCGCGAGGCTGAAAAGATCGTACTCGGCCAGCCCGCCATCCATCCGGTGGTCCTGCGGCCGCGCGGCATTTACGGCGCCGGCGATCGGGCGCTGCTGCCGCGCCTGATCAAGGCCGCGAGGAGCCGGCCTTTGCCGCTGTTTCGCGATGGCCGGGCGGCCATCGATCTCACCCATGTCGACGACGTCGTCGACGCGGTGCTGGCGGCGCTTGCCGCGCCCAGGGAAGCGGAGGGCCAGGTCTTCAACATCTCCGGCGGCGAAGTGCTGCCGGTCCGCCGCATCGCCGACGAGGCCTGCAGCCGCGCCGGTCTCAAGGCGCGCTGGCTGCCGACGCCCCTCATGCCGGCGATGCTGGCGGCCGGCCTGATGGAAGCGGTGGCGCTTCGGTTGCCCGGGCAGCCCGAGCCGCCGGTCACCCGCTATGGGCTCGGTCTCTTCGCCTATGCGCAAAGTCTCGATCTTTCCAAGGCGAAGCGGATGCTTGGCTGGGCACCGAAAATCTTGTTCGAGCAAGGGCTTGACCGCACGTTTGCCGGTGACGCCGAGCCTTGAGGATCGTCTTCGCCAACAGTGCCTGGGTGAGCGCCGCCGAGCGGCTGATACTGCGCGGCGGCGGTTGGCAAAGAGTCAGGTTGCGTGTCCGCTACGGGCTGATTTTTCACCCGGTTGCCGGGCCGGTGCTCATCGATACCGGTTATACGCCGGAAGCACTGACAGGCGAGGGGCGCGGCCGGATGCTGCAGCTCTATGGCACGCTGCTGAAGCCCGAGTTGAACGCCGCCGAGCAGGCCCTGCCGGTGCTGAAGCGCTTCGGCCTGTCGCCCGATGACATCCGCACAATCATCGTCACCCATTTCCACGCCGACCACATTTCGGGCCTGTCGCTGTTCCGCGATGCCCGCTTCATCGCCAGCGATGCCGCCTGGGCGCGGGTCAAGGCGCGCAGCCCGAGGCAGAATCTGCGCCATGGCGTCTTTGCCGAACTCTTCCCGCTGGATTTCGAGGCGAGGCTGGAGGGCCTGTCCGCGAAGCGGAGGGTCGAGGCGCGCGAGGATGTACCCGGCGGCTCCGATCTCTTTGGCGACGGCAGCGTGATCGCGGTCGATCTGCCTGGACATGCCGATGGCCAGTTCGGCCTGCTGTTTACCGGCCTGGAGCGGCCGCTGCTTTATGCCGTCGACGTGCAATGGCTGCTCACGGCCTTGACCGAAAACCGCGCGCCTGGTTTCCCTGCCACGCTGATCGCTGAGGATGCCGCGGCGATCGAGCCGACCAGTGCCATGCTGCGCCGCTTCCTCGCCGTCGGCGGCGAGGTGATGCTCTGCCATGATCCCGCTCCGACATCTTATGATCTCGCGCCGGAGGCCGCATGAACGGGCTGGCGGAAGCGGCAGGCTGCTTCGCCCTGACACACTGGGTCTCGCGCAAGACCCGGCCCGGCTTCGAGCGCTGGCAGGCGGCCGCCTTGCGGCGCTTCCTTGACCGCGACCTGCCGCGCGCGTCCTTTTACGGCAAGGCGCCGGCGCACCTCGCCGACTTGCCGATCACCGACAAGGCGCTGCTGATGGCGCGCTTCGACGAATTCAACATCCACGGTCTCACCGCCACGCAAGCCTGGGCGGCCCTGGCGCGCGATGGCCGCGCCGGATCGCTCACTGTCGGCGCCAGCACCGGAACATCGGGCAATCGCGGCCTGTTCGTGATTTCCGAGGCCGAAAAATACCGCTGGCTGGGCGCGATTCTGGCCAAGGCGGCGCCGGATCTTCTGTGGCGCGGCATGCGCCTCGCCGTCATCCTGCCGCAGAACACCTGGCTTTACGACAGCGCCCGCAAATCGCGCCTGATCAAGCTCGCCTTCTTCGATCTGACCGCAGGGCCGGAGAGCTGGCGCGGCGCGCTCGAAATGTTCGACCCGACGGTCATCATCGCACCGCCAAAAATCCTGCGCCATTTCGCGGCCGAAGACTTTCGGCTCCGGCCGAAGCGCGTTTTTTCCGCCGCCGAGACGCTCGATCCGGTCGACCGTCCGGTAATCGAAAATTTCTTCCAACTGCCGCTCGACCAGATCTACATGGCGACCGAAGGCCTGTTTGCGGTGACCTGCCGGCAGGGCGGACTGCATCTTGCGGAAGACTCCGTCTTCTTCGAATTCGAGCCGGCGGGAGAGGGGCTGGTGACGCCGCTGGTGACGGCCTTTCGCCGCCAAACCCAAATCATGGTGCGCTACCGGATGAATGACCTTTTGCGCCTGTCCGGACAGGCTTGCGGCTGCGGCTCGCCGCTGCGCTGCGTCGACGAGATCGTCGGTCGCATGGACGATGTCTTCCGTCTCATGTCACCGGATGGCCCGATCCTGGTCACGCCGGATGTGTTGCGCAACGCCGTGCTCAAGGCCGACCGCCGCATCGATGACTTTCGCCTCGTCCAGTCCGCGCCGGACAGGGTCAAACTCCGGCTTCCACCAACGCTCGCGGACGAAGCGGCGGAGGCCGCTCATCAGGCAGTCCGCGCGCTGCTGGAAATGCGAAAGGCGGTCGCTACCGTGACGCTCATCCGCGCGCCGCTGCCGCTGGAAACAGGCCGCAAGCTGCGCCGCGTCGAATGCCGCCTGGGGCCGGCGCGGTGAGCGGCGCGGCGATGATGGAAAGGCCTGCGCAGCAGGCCGACCGGGTCGAGAACAAGCCGGCAAAGGTCGAGGCTTTTGTGAGGCTTTTCAACGAGGTGCCGGTGCGCGATCTCATCGCCAACCTGAAGACGAAAGTCGAGACGTTCGAAGTCGCCGGGCGTATTTTTCCGCTGACGCTGAACGACGCCGATGAAGCGCCCAACTGCTATATCTGCTGCCCGACCTGCGCCTATATCGACTATGCGATGGACGAGACGCGCAACTTCGCCGCCCACCCGCTGCTGCAACGCGCGCTCAACGCCCTGATTGGGGCGTGCGCGCCGCTTGTCAGGGCAAGCGGCCTCGACCATCAGGCGCAGGTCAACAACTGGCTCTATTCGACCAACCCGGTGCCGCTGCTCGACCGGCCGGCGGTCGCGTCGCTGCGCGCGACCCTGACCGCGCGTTTTCCCGATCGCGCCATCGTCATCCGCTCGTTGAACGATATCGCCGATCCAGCGACCATGGCCGCCTTGAAGGCCGAGGGGTTCCGCATGCTGGCGGCGCGCCAGATCTACATCTTCGCCGACCGCAGCGCATCACCCGCAATGACGCGCGACATGAAGCGCGATCGCGCCCGCCTGCGCGCGACGCCGTTCGAGCGGGTCGGCAATGGCGATTTCACCGAGGCCGACTATGCGCGTGCCGAAATCCTCTACAACATGCTCTATCTCGACAAATACACGCCGCTCAATCCGCACTACACGGCTCGCTACATCGCCGAAATGCACCGGCGCGGCATCATCGGCCTGGCGGGGCTGCGCAGGCCGGGCGGCGAGCTGGTCGCCGTCACCGGCCTGTTCGAAAACGGCGGTACGCTGACCCAGCCCATCGTCGGCTACGACACGGGCTTGCCGGTGGCCGACGGGCTTTATCGCATGATGATGGCGGTGGCGCAGGACCACGCCACGGCGCGCGGCCTGTTCTTCAACATGAGCGCGGGTGCCGCCGATTTCAAACGCCGGCGCGGCGCGGTCGCCGCGATCGAATACAACGCCGTCTATGCCGGGCATCTTGCGCTTCGCCGGCGCCTGGCGATCCGCGTCATGGAGACCGTGCTGGCGCTGGTCGGCATTCCCCTGCTCAGGAGGTTCGAATTGTGAGCGAGCGGCGTGGGGAGGATCATTGGCAGGCGGCGGCGCTGTCCGCCGATATCGGCAAGCGGCCGAAGCGCATTCTGTTCGACGGCGCTCCGGTGGTGCTGTTCCGCTCGGCGCAGGGCATCGCCGCGTTGTTCGACCGCTGTCCGCACCGGCTGGTCGAGCTGTCGACCGGCAAGATCGTCGGCGGTGAGATCGAATGCCCCTATCACGGCTGGCGTTATGACGGCGAAGGCCGCTGCACCGCGATCCCCGGCCTTGTCGGCGCCCTGCCGCACTACCGGGTCCGCCGCTACGCGGCGATCGAGCGCGACGGCGTCGTCTTCATCTCGTCCGGCACGCCGCGGGGCGAGCCTTACCTGCACTGCATGCAGGGCAGGGACATCATCGCGCGGCGGGTGCGCTCATCGACGCAGTCGACGGTGATCGACGCGGCGGAAAACATCCTCGATGCCACGCACACCCATTTCACCCATAAGGGCCTGCTGCGCGGCCTCACCTCCAAGCGCCATCTGGTGCGGGTCGAGGTGACCGGTGGCGAGGGCTGGGTCGAGGCCAGCTACACTGGCGAGGATCGCCAGCAGGGCCTGATCAGCCGGTTGCTCGAAGGCGAGCGCGCGAAAACCATTGGTCGCTTCCGTCATCCCGGCATCGCCGAGCTCGAATATTGGGGCAAGGACGGGCTGGTCCTGGCCACCACCTTTCACCTCCGCCAGGCCGACGAACGCACCGTCGAGGGCGTCGGCTGGCTGATCGGCCGCCGCCAGGGTCTGCTCGGCGAGATGAAGGCGCTGGCCTTCAAGCCGCTCTTCACCGTCGCGCTGCACCAGGACCGCCGGGTGCTGAAATCGGCCAGCGACAACGCTCGGCTGCCGCCGCAGGCCCTGCCGGTGATCGGCCCGCTTGATTTCCTGCGCCGCGACATCGCCGCGATCATGGAGGGTAAGATGCCGGCGGCGGCAGGTGAGGCAAGGGTGCATTATATCGAGCTGTGAATTATAGTTCACATACCTTGATTTGAATGCTTTCGTGAATTATAGTTCACGCATGATCGAGGTCCGGCAGACCGCCGATTTCACCAACTGGCTGGACGCGCTTCGCGACACCGCGGCTCGACAGCGCGTCGTCGCCCGCATCCGTCGGGTCGAGATCGGTAACATCGGCGATGTCAAATACTTCGATGGCATCGGCGAGCTTCGGATCGACCATGGCCCAGGCTACCGGCTCTACTTTGTGAAGATTGGAAACGCCGTGATCATACTGCTCTGTGGCGGCGACAAGTCCAGCCAAAGGCGCGACATCGCCAAGGCGAAACAGATGGCAAAGGAGATATGACGATGCCTCTCGAAACCACCCGCTTCGACATTCTCGACCACCTGAAAACTCCGGAGGATCGCTTGGCCTACATCGAAGCTGCCTTCGAGGATGGCGATCCCGCGCTCATTACGCACGCGCTCGGCGACGTAGCGCGCTCCATAGGCATGACGGCCGTGGCGAAAGAGGCTGGCGTTACGCGCGAGGCGCTTTACAAAGCACTGAGCGAGAAGGGCGACCCGCGCCTCAGCACTCTGCTGGGCGTCACCAGGGCGCTGGGTTTGCAACTTGAGGTCAAGCCTGTCGGCCCGGGCTCACTCGGGGCTTGAAGCGCTTCCAGCAGGCCCATTCCACTCGATATCGCGCGTGGATGCCGCCGGCAGGCTGACCCGCTCGCGCAATGCCACCCGTGCAATCTCCGCCAGCGCCGGCCATTGCGCCTTAACCGGCGCTGAATCTTCCGTCCAATTGAGCAATTCCTTGCCCTCGCGCATCGCCTTTCGGAATCCGCCAAACCCTCCCGAACGCAGCGCCGCCGGCAATCCGTAAATCCACATCGCAAGCCGCACCGTTTGCGGGGCGGTAACGTCGGGCGCGACTTCCTGACCGTCGCCGAGCACGGCATCCACGAAGCGCGCGGGGTCGCGAAAGAAATGCAGGCCGCTCACCGCGCGCGGATTGCATTCGAGCGGCAGCACACGGCCACGCGCCTCGCGCATCAGGTCGAAGGAAATCTGCCCGGTCCATGCGGTGCCGGCGACGATGCGCTCGACCAGATCGCGCGCCGCATCGTCCTCGACCCGCTCGAAGAAGATACCGGCGCCTTTGCCGGCGCGGTAGAGCGAGCGGTAGAGCGCAAGCGCCTTGAGCCTGCCTTCTAGCGCCACCGCATAGGCGCTGATCTCCTTGCCCTCGACAAAACGCTGCGCCACCCAGGGCATGGCGGGCGAGGGCACGATCGCATCGAGGAAATCCGGTGTCGGACGCAGCAGAACGTGGCTGGCGAAGCGCGACCAGACCGGCTTGAACACCAGGTCGCGTGAGCGGCCACGTACCGCCTCCAGATCGTCGCGGGAATTGAGAAGCGTGGTCTCCGGCACCGCCAGGCCAAGCTGTTCAGCCAACCGGATGAAGCTGTGCTTGTTGTGAACCTGCGCCAGCAACCCGATATCGGGGGCGAACAATCGCACCGGCGTGGTCCTGCCGCGCCAGGCGAGTGCGAGGTGAAAGACCTCCTCGCAGGTCGGGACGACCATCTCGACGCCTTCCGCTCGGACCAGCGCCTCCACCGCATCCGCATAAGCCTGCGGCTCGAAGCGCGGCGGCGGCAGCCGGCAATAGCGCGCGCAGGCCTTGCTCGCCGCCGCGATGGGCCGCGCCGGCGTGTCGGCCAGGATCACCCTTTTCCCGGCGCCATGGAGAAGGCGCGCCAGATGCAGCGCCACCGGCGCGCGTGCCCCTGTAATCAGGATGGATCTGTCAGCCCTCGGCATCGGTCATTCGCGGTCGTTCCCGTCGCGGGGACCGATGCGCGAAATCAAGGCGATTGGCAATGCAGCTGGTGCCGGCCAGTCTGCCCGATCACTTCCGGCGCGCCTTCGGCTTTTCCACAGCCGCCGGCTTGCTCGGCCAGTGCCAGCCGTCGCCCTCGCCATGCGCGGGCTGCGGCCGCGCGACATAGGCGAGCGCGCCATTGGCCTCGAGATAGACGCGCGAAAGCATCTCGGCGAGCACGCCCGACGTCACCGCCTGCAGCCCGGCAATCACCAGGAAGAAGCCGGTGATCAGCATCGGCCTGGTGCCGATATCCTGTCCCAGGAAAACCTTGATCGCAAAGAGATAGGCAAGAATCAGCGAGCCGAGCACGCCGAGCACGATGCCGATGCCGCCGAAGAAATGTCCGGGCCGCGTGCGGTAGCGCAGGAAGAAGAACATGAAGACGAGATCGAGCACCACGCGGAAGGTGCGCGAGATGCCATATTTCGACTGACCGTGGATGCGTGCGTGATGCGTCACCACTTCCTGGGCGATGCGGCGCGGCGTCGTCACCGTCGCCAGCCACGCCGGTATGAAGCGGTGCATCTCGCCATAGAGCCGCACGCTGCGGATGACGCTGCCACGAAACACTTTCAGGCTGCAGCCATAGTCCTTGAGTTGCACGCCGGTGACGCGCGCGATCAGCCTGTTGGCGATGCGCGAGGGCAAGCGGCGCATCCAGAAACCTTCCTTGCGGTCCTTGCGCCAGCCGGCGACGAGGTCGAGATCCTCGGTCAGCAGGCGGTAGACCATGCGTGGAATGTCGAACGGGTCGTTCTGCAGGTCGCCGTCGAGTGTTGCGATGACGTCGCCGCGCGCGGCGTCGAGGCCGGCCTGCATGGCCGCGGTCTGCTTGTAGTTGCGCACCAGTTCCACGCCGTGCACATGCGGTCCGTATTGAGCCGCCAGCCGGCGGATCTCGGCGGGTGTGGCGTCGGTGCTGCCGTCGTCGACCAGCACCACTTCCCAGGGCTGGCTGTAATTCTCCATCGCCTGATGGATGCGGACGAGCAGCGGCTCGACATTGTCAGCCTCGTTATACATCGGGATGACGATGGAGAGCTTGTGCTCGGGCATGACGGCGCCCTCGGGCAGTCCGGAAGCCGGAATGGGAAGCACGTTCATGGCGGTCATTTCCTTGCCGGTCCTGCCGTCGGGGTTTCCGGCAGCGTCGATTTCGAGGGGAACAGCCAGGCGATCGCACCGGTTGCGACCGCCGAGCAGAGGATGAAGAGATGCAGCGCCAGCGCCGCCTGCAGGCCATCCTTCATGGCAATGCCGGAATAGAGCAACGCGGCTGCGGCGCCCGCCTCATAGGTGCCGAAGCCGGCGACGCCCTGCACCGGCAGGATGGCCGCGGCTTCCGCGCCGACGGCGCCCGGAAAGGCGGTCTGGAAGGAGATGTTGAGCAGCATTGCGAGCAGCCATCCCTGCACGCCGAGCTTCAGCGCCCAGTTGGCGATCGTCCACCACCAGCCATAGCGTGAGCGTCCCGTCGCTTCGGTGAAGATATCGCGCAATTTGCCGAGCTTCGAGACGATCCTGCCGCCAGTGGTCCAGTTATGCGGCGCGCGCGCCCAGCGCGGCAGATACCATGCCACGGCGATCAGCGCCGCGATGCCGGCGGCCCTGAGCGCCGGATGCAGGCCCGGCCAGACCAGGCAGGCCAGCACACCGACGACGAAAGCGTCCTGCAGCCGAAACCAAAGCAGCGAAGCGCTGGCGCGCACGATCGAGACGCCGAACACCTGGCGCAAGAGGATCGGGAAGGCCGTCTCGCCGCCGCGGAACGGCACGACATTGATCATCGCATTGTGGATCAGGATGACGCGAAGCACGGCGCCGAAGCGGCCGTTCACATCGTCGCGAAACTCGTCGCAGACACGCAGCGCCCTGAGCACATAGGTGACGAACAGCGCCGCCGCCACCGCCACGAAAGCGCCGGGCGTGATGGAGGCGAAAGCATCGCCCACCATCTTCCAGCGCTGGTCGCTGGCAAGCCATGCCAGCAGCGCCAGAGTGACGATTATCGATATCGCTCGCTTCAATTAGGTCTCCAAATGGGCCGCCCGGTCGGGGCGGAAGCGCTGTCCGAGGGCCTGCAAAGCGGCAACTCTCGAATGTCGGCCCGGCCGGCGGCGGTCCGACATCGGATCCGTGCCGGCTTTTTCAAGGCGCTGTTCCTATAGAGCAGCGGCGGCGGCGAATCCACAAGCTTGGTTGGAGCGTCGATCGAGGCGGCGAAAGGCGGGCGGGGTTCGCCCGCCCGCTTTGCCGGGTAAGCTATGCCGGGATAAGTCTTACTGCCCGGCCATCTCTTTCTTGAACTGGTCGAAATCGACCTGCATGCCGTTGAAGATGGTGCTCCAGTGGCGTGTCAGCGCGGCCATCGCGACGGCTTCCTGGATCTCCTCGTCGGTGGCGCCGGCGTGCTTGGCGTTCTCGGTGTCCGACCAGATACAGTAGCTGCAGGGGATCTGCGCGGCGACCGCCAGCGAGATCAGCGACTTCTCCTTCGGCGTCAGCGCCGTTTTGTCGCTGAGCTCGATGGCCTTGACCTCGGCCCAGGCGCCGGGCAGACCGGCTTTCGGGAACTGTTTCACGAAGCTCGGCACGCCGCCCATCGTCGACTGGATGTCCTTGAGGGTGGCGTCATAATCATCGGCCCGGGCGGGCGCGGAAGCCAGGGCAGTGGCAAACACGCTCGCGGCGGCGATGAGCGAGGCGGAATGAAGGCAGGAATGCACGGTTGAGACGATGCGAATGACTGACATGATCTTCTCCTCTGGTTTTTGTTAGCCTTACGTTGTAAGGTGTGTGGAAGATGAACCTTACAGTGTAAGTTGTCAAGCGCCGCCATGGATGCACAGAGCAAAAAAAAGCGACCCCGCGGAAAGCTCTCCCGCGAGATGATCGAGGACGCCGCCTTTGAGGTGATCGAGCGGGAAGGGCTTTCCGGCTTTTCGATGCGCAAGCTCGCCGCCAGGCTCGGCTGCGAGGCGATGAGCATCTACCACCACTTCCCCTCGCAGGCGCATCTGTACGAGGCGCTGGTCGACCGGCAGATGAGCGGGCTTGTCATCCCCGATTACAGCCTGCCGTGGCGCGAGCGGGCGCGTGTCGGCATGCAGGAATTCCGCCGCGTCGCCACCGAGCACCCGGCCTTCGCGCCCTTCATCGTCGTCTATCGCATGAACTCGCCGCCCTGCCTCGCCAAGCTCAACGCCATCATTGGCCTGTTCGAGGATGGCGGTTTCGGCCCCGAGCTCAGCGCCCGCCTGTTCCGCGCCGCCGGCTATTATCTGATGGGTGCGATCCTCGACGAGACGGCCGGCTACGCCAAGGGGCCTTCGGCGGTCACCACCGTCAGCGACGAGGAACTGGCGCGCGACTATCCGAGCGTCATTAAGGCCGGCGCCTATTTCGGCGCCAGCGGCTTCGACAAGACTTTCGAGCTTGGCCTGGAAATGTTTCTGGACGAGATGGAGCGGGTCCGCGAAGCTGCCCGAAACGAACCCGCCAAAAAATAGCGGCGATCTCGCCCAGAAAACCAAGGCTCTGAATGCGCTTCCTCTTTGTCCTTCTCCTCATCGCCGGTGCCGCCATCGGCATCTTCTATCCCTGGGCGATGAGCAATTTTTCCGGCCATGTGATCGGTACTTACCGCGTCTATGAGGGCGGCCGCTTCCGGCCCGTCACCGTGCAACTTGCCGCGAGCGACGCTCCGGTAAGGGTGCTGGTCGACCTGACCGCGCGGGCCGAGCGCGTCGCGGGCCAGCAGCGCACGGTGCTGACGCTGACCGCAGCGAGCGGCGGCCGCACGGTGCTGGCCTCGGCGCTCTCCTTCAACCACACCGACAATCCGCGCCAGGCCAGCCCGCAACTGCCCGACAAGATCTTTCGCGACGAGGCCGGCGCCATCGATAGGGTCGCGCCCGGTCCTTACCTCTTCACCGTCGGCCCGGGCGATGTCGACGGCATCGACATGCGCGCGGTCGATCTCATCCTGCGCGCCGGCACCGGCTCGATCGACGAACGCGCGCAGCCGGCCGGCTATACGCTGATGGGCGTCGGCCTTGCCGGACTGGCGCTTTCGCTGGTCTTCGGGCGCCGCGGCGATGGCCCGCAAAATCCCAATTCGCAGCCCCCACCGCCGCGCTGGGGCCGCAACGGTTCGCCACGGGCATGATGCCGAAAAGTGTGAAGCGGTTCTCGCTCGACATCATGCTCTCAAAAGGTAAGCGCGCATGAATTATCGCCACGCCTACCACGCCGGCAATTTCGCCGATGTCGTCAAGCATGCCGTGCTCGCGCGCCTCGTCGAATATCTCAAGCAGAAGGACAAGGCTTTCCGCGTCATCGACACCCATGCCGGCATCGGCCGCTACGACCTCGCCTCGATCGAGGCAGGCAAGACCGGCGAATGGCAGGGCGGCATCGGCCGGCTGGCCGAGGCGACGCTCGAGCCGCGGGCGGCGGCGCTGCTTAAGCCCTATCTGGAGGCGGTGCGCGCGCAAAATCCCGACGGCGGCCTCAAGCACTATCCCGGCTCGCCGCTGATCGTGCGCCATCTCCTGCGCAACCAAGACCGGTTGACGGCGGTCGAACTACACCCAGAGGATGCCGCGCGGCTGAAATCCGTCCTCGCCGGCGATTTCCAGGCGAGGGTGATCGAGCTCGACGGCTGGCTGGCGCTGGGCGCGCAACTGCCGCCGAAGGAGAAGCGCGGCCTCGTCCTCATCGATCCGCCCTTCGAGGAGGAGGGCGAGTTCTCCAGGCTCGTCGATGGCCTGCTGAAGGCGCATCGGCGCTGGCCGGGCGGCATCTATGCGCTCTGGTACCCGATCAAGGATCGCAGGGCGGTGACCGCTTTCCGCGCGGCGCTGAGGGAGACCGGCATTCCAAAACTGCTCGACATTGCCTTTGAGATCCGGCCTGCCTCGAACGAACCCAGCCTCGACGGCAGCGGGATGGTGGTGGTCAATCCGCCCTACACGCTGGAAGGCGAATTGAAGGTGCTGTTGCCCGCCCTTCACAAGGCGCTCGCAGTCCGGCAGCCGTCGCGATGGACGCTTGATTGGCTGGCGGGCGAGTAGGGCGACCGCGCGCCTAAGCCAGCGCCGTAGGCGTCACACCGGTCAGCCGCCGGCTTTCGCGGATCAGATGCGCCTGGTCGGCATAGCCGGCCTCGATGGCGAGCAGCGCGGTCGAAGCTTCGCCCTGCTGCCGTTGCAGGCGCCGGAACCGGTGGAAGCGCAAGATGCGGTCGAGCGTCTTCGGGCCATAGCCGAAGGCGTCCTCGAAGCGGCGTCGCAGCGTCCGTTCGCTCATATGCAAATGGCGTTGCAGGAAGGGAACCAGCGGCGTCTCCGGCGACAGGCCCTCGTCGAGGACACCAAAGGCCCGGCCCATCCGCGGGTCCAGCGCATCGCGGCCTTCGGTGTGCATGCCTACCGTCTCTTCCAACTGCCGCAGCATGGCCGGCAGATCGGTCGCAGCCTTGATGCGATCCGACAGTTCGCGGGCACGCATGCCCCATAACTCCTGGAGGTCCAGCCGCCCGCCGACGATTTCGCTGGCCGGCACGCCGAGCCAGCCGGCGGCCGCGCCCGGCCGGAAGCGGAAGCCGACGATCACCGCGCCGGCGGCAGGCGTCTCGATCTGTGGCTCCCTGTCCGGCCCGGCAACGCGGAAGCGGCCGTCGATCCATTGCAGGTCGATCGTCGCGTCAGGCGTGATGACGATGGGCGGAGCGGCGCGCTCGTCCATGCGGTGGACCCAGATCGCACAGAAGGCATCGGCCAGGCCTTTGCCAGCGGGCCGTTCCCGGAAGAAGCCGGTTGTCTGCGCCAGGACCGGTTCCATCTCTTCTCCGATCTGCTCCGGCGGATGCCGGATCGGTGCGACGGTCAATTTGGCCGAAATCTTCAAGGCCGGCCACTTCATCCATGGCAGAACAGACGCAGCCTGACGGCGCCCATCGGCGCATTTGCCAACCACATCCGATTTCGGATGTTGGTTTCGAATATAGAAAGGAGTGAGAGAAATGAAAGCTCGCATCACCGTATTGACGCTCGGCGTCGACGATCTGGAAGCGTCGCTCAAATTCTATCGCGACGGCCTCGGCCTGCCGACCGAAGGCATCATCGGCCGGGAATTCGAGCATGGCGCCGTCGCCTTCTTCGAACTCGCCGGCGGCTTGAAGTTTGCCATCTTCGAACGCGCCAACATCGCCTGGGATGCCACGGTGCCGCAGAGCGGCCGCAGCCCGACCGAATTGACCATTGGCCACAATGTCGGCAGCGAGGCCGAGGTCGACGCGGCAATGGCCGAGGCCGTCAAGGCCGGGGCGCGCGTGGTCAAGCCGGCGCAAGAAACCTTCTGGGGCGGCTATGCCGGTTATTTCCAGGATCCCGACGATCATCTGTGGGAGGTCGTCTACAACCCGGCCTTCGTCCCCGAGGACTGAGCGGAGCGAAGCAGATCATCGAGGGGAGGCCGTCATGCCTGGTCAAACCGTTCAAGCGCTTGGCGCTCTCCTCATCGGTGGCGTGTTCGTCTTCGCCGGCATCGAACATTTCCTGAAATTCGGGGCGATGCGCGGCTATCTGGCCGCGCAGAAATTTCCAGCTCCGGCCTTGATGCTGGCCGCCGGTTCGGCGGTCGAGATCGTTGCGGGTTTCCTGCTTGCCGTTGGCATGGCCCGGCCCTTCGCCGCCGGCGCGCTGGTCATCTTCACGCTGGCGACGAACGCGATGCTGCTGCGTTTCTGGGCCAGCGAGGAACCGGAGCGCCAGGTGCTGCGCAACGCGTTCCTGATCAACATCGCGGTCATCGGCGGGCTGCTGCTTGCCGGCACTCTTGGTTAGCTGGTCAAGTCTGGAACGAAGTTTTGCGGAAACCATTGTTTTCGCGACCGCTTGACCGCCGCCAAGCGAATCCGCACAGTGTGCGGAACCGACCTTGAGAGGCTGTCATGACTCGCTTCGCCCATTCCGCCCTTGCCGCGCTGGTTGCGCTGTCCACTCCCTTTGCCGCTCCGCTGGGCTTCACCCAGGCGGCGCAGGCCGCAGACCTTTCCGTCTACAGCGGCGACGATGGCAGCGTCTGCGGCGAAAGCTGGGTGCTGAGCAAGATCACCGACCGCTTCTCCTACCAAGTGCATCACGTGCCGCACCTGCCGGATGTCGCGATCACAGATTTCCGCAACATCCGCCAGCACCGCTACGAGCCGGCGAGCGACGAATGGCCGATCGGCCGCCACTATTGCCGCGCCACCGTCAACCTGTCGGACGGTCGCGACCGCTCGATCTTCTACCTGATCGAGGAAGGCCAGGGCTTTGCCTCGATCGGCGACAATGTAGAATTCTGCGTCTCGGGCTTCGACCGCTGGCTGGTTTATAACGGCCGCTGCCGCGTGCTTAGGTAAATTTTCCGGCTGATAGGCAGGCCGGAGGGGCGCTGTCCCGCCGGCCTATCCTT
Source organism: Mesorhizobium sp. B3-1-6 (assembly GCF_006439555.1). Taxonomy (NCBI): domain Bacteria; kingdom Pseudomonadati; phylum Pseudomonadota; class Alphaproteobacteria; order Hyphomicrobiales; family Phyllobacteriaceae; genus Mesorhizobium; species Mesorhizobium sp. B3-1-6. The sequence continues at coordinate 158,315 of NZ_VFTM01000010.1, forward strand.
TTTCTCTCAACCATCACCGTCACCAGCCCGCGCCAGCAGCAGCGCGCGCTCCCGCTCATTTGCTGTCAGCTCGGCGGCGCGGCGGAATTCGGCGCGGGCCTCCTCCATCCGTCCGAGCCTCGCCAGAAGGTCGCCGCGCACCGTGGGCAAGAGGTGCGACTCTTTCAGCCGCAGTTCGTCCCGCAGCGCATCGGCGATGGCCAGCCCTTGCGCCGGTCCGAACGCCATGCCGGCGGCGACCGCCCGATTGACCTCGACGATGGGCGAGGGCGCCGCCAGCGCGAGCGCCTGGTAATAGGCGGCAATGGCGATCCAGTCGGTGTCGGCCGCGCTCACCGCGCGGGCATGGCAGGCGGCGATCATCGCCTGCAGCTGATAGGGACCGGGCGTCGGCGTGAGCGCCATCGCGCGTTTCAATCGGTCGAGGCCGCGCCGGATCAGCGACCAGTCCCAGCGGCCGCGGTTCTGGTCGAGCAGCAGGATCGGATTGCCGGCTCCGTCGGTGCGGGCGCCGAAGCGCGAGGCGCCGAGTTCCATCAGCGACAGCAGTCCGATCGCCTCCGGTTGCTCCGGCATCAGCGTCGCCAGCAGGCGGCCGAGGCGCAGTGCCTCGTTGCCGAGATCGGCTCGCAGCCAGTCCGGTCCGGAGGACGTGACATAGCCTTCGTTGAAGATCAGGTAGATCACCTCCAGCACAGCAGTCAGGCGCTCGCGCCGCTCTTGCCCGCGCGGCGTCTCGAAGGCGATGCCGGCGTCGCGCAAGGTCCGCTTGGCGCGCACGATCCGCTGGGCGACGGTGGCCTCGGGTACCAGGAAGGCGCGCGCGATCTCCGGCGTCGACAGTCCGCCCAGCATCCGCAGCGCAAGCGCCGCGCGCTGCTCTGCCGGCAGCACCGGATGGCAAGAGGTGAAGATCAGTCGCAACAGATCGTCGTCGATATCCTCGTCAAGCGCCGCCTCGATGTCGGGCATGGCGCACTCCAGCTCGGCGAGATCGACGGCCAGCTGCCGATGCTTGCCGTCGATCAGCACGGTGCGGCGCAGCCGGTCGAGCGCGCGGTTCATGGCGACCCTGGTCAGCCAGGCGGCCGGGTTGTGCGGAATGCCGTCGCCGGGCCAGCGCTCCAGCGCCTCGACAAAGGCATCCTGCACCACCTCCTCGGCCAGCCCGACATCGCGCAGGGTGCGGGTGAGCCTGGCGGCGAGTTTCGGCTGCTCGATCCGCCAGACCGCTTCGACCGTTGCAGTCGTGGTCAATCCTTGAGCTCGTCGAACCCGTCGACGACCTTCTGGACGTCCTCGGGAAAATCGTTCATCTCGAAAACGCGCCGGACCTCGATGACGTCGTTTTCTCCGGCGGGGCAGCGGCGTGCCCATTCGATGGCTTCCTCGGGCGAGCGCACGTCGATCATCCAATAGCCGCCGAGCACTTCCTTGACCTCGGCGAACGGGCCGTCGGTGACGGCTGGCTTGCCGCCATTGAAGGAAACCCGCGCGCCCGAGGACGGCGGATGCAGCCCGTCGAGCGCAAGCAGCACGCCGGCCCGCTTCAGCTCTTCATTGTATTTCATCATCGTCGCCACGGCCTCGGCCTCGGGCCTGACGTCGGGAGCCGCGGTGGCGTAGCCGCCGGGGATCATCAGCATCATGAAACGCATCTTGTGTTCCTTCGGTTTGCAGGTTGCGATGATACGACGAACGGCGATCGTCGGAATCGACAGGCGATACGAATTTAATTGCGATGCCGGTAACCGAGGAGGCGCGGGCACGCGGCCGGCGCCAGCCTGTCAGCCGTCACTGCCTCAGGCTGCCCTGCCGCCCGATACATAAGCCTCGATCAGCTCGACCAGTTGCCTCTGCAATTCCGGCGCGTCGAGCATGTTGCGCCGTGCCGCGTTGTGGATCACGCCTTCGATCGCTGACGAGAGCACGCGCGCCATCGTCTCGGTATCCTTGCGGCGCTTGCGGTACTGCGCGACGGCCGCCGCGTAATGTTCGAGATAGCGCGTCTGGAACGAGGCATGCGCGGCACGCGAGCCGCGGTCGCCGGGCGCCTCGTCGAGCAGCACCTGGTGCAACGTCGGATGAATCGAGTGTGCGCCGATCATGCCGCGCACCAGCTCGCGCGCGAATTGCCTCAGCGGCTTCTCGTCGGCCGCCGCTTCGCGAATCACCGACAGCACATGATCGAAGTGACGGCGCCGGATCGCTTCGACCAGAGCGAGCTTGTCGGGGAAATATTGATAGAGCGAGCCGATGCTGACGCCTGCGGCCTCTGCCACCTTGTTGGTGGAAAAGCCCGCCCAGCCGAGCTCGCTAAGAACGTGAGCACCGGCTTCGATGATCGCCTCGACGGTGGCGATCGAACGCGCCTGGCGCGGCTGCTTGCGCATGCGCGCGGCCGGCTTTGCAATGCGAGTAGACATGCTGGCCCGTCTCCCGAGAATATAAACAGGATACTCACATTCATTTCACCAACGCAAATGGGCCGGAACATGAGCGCCAAGACCTTGCTGAAGAGCCTGCTTGTCTATCAGGCCTGGGCGAATGATGAGCTCGCGGGAAAGCTTGCGGGGATGGATCCGTCCCGCGATCCCGAGGAGCGGCGCGCCGCGATCTACCTGATGAACCATATCCATGTCGTGTCGCGGATTTTTGCCGCGCATCTGAGGGGCGTCGCCCATGGCTATCCGAGCGACAATACCCCGGACACGCCCGAACCGCGCGCGTTGCGCGTCGCCTTGGCTGAGATCGACGGCTGGTATCTCGACTATCTTGAAACCGTTGCGGAGCAAGAGCTTGCCGACCCGGTCGCCTTCACCTTCACCGACGGCGACAGGGGCTGCATGACGAGGCAGGAGATGCTGACCCATATCGTCTTGCACGGCAGCTACCATCGCGGCGAGATCGGCCGGATGCTGGCCAGGATCGCGCACTCGCCGCCCTGGGACACCTACGCCGTCCATCTGCACCGGGTCGAGCCGGCGCGCCGCCTGCTGCACGGACGCCAACCGGCTGGCGCTTGATTGTGGTGCCTGAATATGAGCCTTAAGCTCACTTTAAAGCGCTCAAGCTTTGGTCGTCGCGCATGACCGGTTCATCTGTAGATGTTTCTGCTGGACAAGATGAAGTCGACGTCCGACGGCCTCTTGTCTATTATGAGCACTCTGCTCACATTGTGATGCAAGGTTATGCCGCCGGTCGGTGGAGGATCGTGCGATAGAAGCCGCGCGAAAATCTGTGGGCCGGGCCGTCACTTCGAAAGTGATAGATTCGCTCACAATTTTTCAATGAGATGCATCTTCGAGCGTTTCGTGTAACCAAAATTCAACAACTGAAAATCATTGTGTTGCTTCGCTGGCTAGACAGTCGCGAGTCAGATATGCATAGACACGCCGGGTCACTCACGACCATCGGCAAAACGCAAGGGGCATCGCATGGCAAAGACGACAACCAAGGCGCCGGCGGCGAAAGCGCCGGCAAAGAAGCCGGCGGCTAAGGCTGCCGCGAAACCTGCAGCAGTGAAGAAGGCAGCGGCCAAGCCCGCCGCCAAGGCTCCGGCCAAGGCAGCGGCGAAGGCTGTGGCTAAGCCCGCCGCCAAGAAGCCGGTGGCGAAGGCAGCGGCCAAGCCCGCCGCCAAGGCCGCGGCAAAGCCGGCGGCCAAGCCTGCCGCCAAGAAGCCGGCAGCCAAGGCCGCGGCCAAGCCCGCCGCCAAGGCTCCGATGAAGGCCGCCGCCGCCAAGGCACCGGCCGCTGTCAAGAAGGCAGCTCCGGCGAAGAAGCCGGCCGCCAAGAAGTAATCGCGTAGCTTCGCTCGCGAACCGCAACAGGTGAGGGCGGGTGCCACCTTGGCATCCCTCTCGCCAATTCGGTGTCAGAGCGAGCGGAGTCGGAGCGGACGCTCCTCCTAAAAGCTCTCGGAAATTTTGCCGCCAGGCAAAACGTCCGGGAGCTTTTTCTTTGGGGTGCCTGCGCCGGCAAGATGCATTGGCCAATCCGGATTGCCCGGCTGGCCGTTGCCCTTCGGATCCCGATCGGTCAACAGTGCCGTAAACAACTGGGAACCCGATCATGCCGAAACTGCTCTACGCTTCCACGTCGCCCTACAGTTCGAAGGTCCGCATGGCGGCCGCCTATGCCGGCATCGCGATCGACCTCGTGCCGGTCAAGACGGAGGACAAGCCCGCCGATCTGATCTCGGCCAATCCGCTCGGCAAGATCCCGGCGCTGGTGCTGGAGGACGGCCGCTCCATCCATGACAGCCGCGCCATCACCCAGCATCTCAACCGGCTGTCGAAGAGCGCCCTCTTCCCGCGCAATCCGGACAAGCGGCTCGAGGCGGAAGTTCTCGAGGCGCTGGCCGACGGCATCTGCGACTGCGCGCTGTCGATGGTCTACGAGCGCCGCACGCGGCCGGAGGCGATGGTCTACCAGCCCTGGCTCGACCGCCAGTGGACCAAGATCGCCACCGCGCTCGACTTCATCAACGCCAACCCGCCGAAGCTGCCGAAGAAGATCACCGCCGGCCACATGGCGCTGCGCGCCGCCCTCGGCTATCTCGCGTTGCGCTTTTCCGGCCAATGGGAGAAAGGCCACAGCCGGCTCGTGCGCTGGGCCGCGAGGTTTGACGAGAAGTTCCCGGAGCTGAAGGCAAGCGTGCCGGGGTGAGAACTGCCAATCTCCCTCTTTGCGGGGGAGATCAGCAGCTTCGCCGCTGCACTTCTCCATAACGCCGCCCCCACTTGAACCCCATTCCCTTCCATGCTTGCCTGGCATCACCCAAGTCGGAGTGGTGAAGATGGCAAAGCCCTCAACCAGCGCCGCGCCGGACCCGATGGTCGCACGCCTGCGCGCCGCCCTCGGTCGACGCGCCTTCACCGAGCAGAAGATGTTCGGCGGCACCTGTTTCATGATCAACGGCAACATGCTGATCGGCACCTCGAAGCGCGGGCTTCTGGTACGTGTCGGCAAGGGCGCGCATGCGGCCGCCGCGGCACTTCCTCATGCAAGCACGATGGAGATGGGTGGACGCTCGATGGAAGGCTATATCCGTGTCGCGTCCGAAGGGACGGCAACCGACGCCGATCTTGCCGGTTGGCTCGGCCGCGCATTGGCTTTCGTCGAGACGCTGCCGGCGAAGGCGAAACTGCCGAAGCGGTCGAAATGAGGACGACTGACGAGCTCGCAGCCGTTCTGTCTTCCGCGGACACAAAAAAACCGGGCGCAAGGCCCGGCTTTTCCGTGTCGTGGCTTTTACGACTTAGAACTTCATACCGACGCCGAACGTGACGCGGTTGTCCGAAGACTTGACCTTGCCCGTGTCGCCGAAGTTCTTGCTGCCGTAGTCGGTGTAGCGATACTCGACGCGGCCGAACACGTTGTCCGTGATCTTGATGTCGGTACCGGCGCCGGCGGTCCAGCCGAGCATGGCCTTGCTGTCGTTCACGCCGGTGACGCTGTCGTCGATCTTCTGGTTCTTCGCAGCGAGACCACCCGTGCCGTAGAGCAGGATTTCCGGGGTCACGGCATAGCCGAGGCGAGCGCGCAGCGAACCTTCGATGCCGGTCTTGGCCGAAAGGCCGTTGTCCGAACCCTTGGTGCCATTGTAGCCGAGGTCGGCTTCAGCACCGTAGACGAAGTTATCCTGCTGCCAGTTGTAGCCGCCGAAAACGCCGCCGATGAAGCCCTTGGTCTTGGCGTCGACGCCCGGGGCCTTCACATGGCCGCCGAAGCCGTAGCCGAGATTGATACCGGCATAAGGGCCGGCCCAGGAAGCAACCGGAAGCTCGGCAACCGGGGCGGGAGCCGGCGGCTCCTCGGAAACGACGTCGGCCGCGAAGGCGGTACCACCAAGGGCGAACAGCCCGAGCGCAGCGGCGAGCGGCGCGAATTTGAGATTGGTCTTCATTGTTATACTCTCCTTAAGCCACAAGACACTTAGGCTTGTTTGTTCATGAAACGCCCCGGCCCGTCCGGGGGGATAAACGGGCTTGGCGCTCAACGGTTCCAAATGTCGTGCTGAAATGCGGCTGAAGCGAACCTGAACTTGGGTCATATCCCGGCGCGAATGAGGCCGAAAGTTGACGTTGCATCTTCGCAACAGCGAATGTCAGCAGGCTAAATATGTTGCGCTGCACACCGCTTGGTTCAAGGGGTCCAGCGACATATATTGCCGGGAGCGGTGCCCCGAATCCGGCGGGGCGGAAGCGCGTCCGGGCCGCTTCGCCACATTCTTGCCCCAGGTGGAAATGGCATTTAACGCTTGGCCCGTCATATTGTGCCGGCTTCCCGGAATCGTGAAGCCGATTGAGGATTGACAAGATGAGACAAGCCACGGCTGTCGCGCTGGTGACGGGTGGAGCAAGACGGATCGGCAAGGCGATCGTCGAGGACCTTGCCGCCAATGGCTTTGCTGTCGCCATCCACGCCAACCGGTCAAGCGACGAGGCCGAGGCGCTGGCGGAGAAGATCGCGGGCGAAGGCGGCCGCGCCGCCATGGTAGCGGCCGACCTCACCGACATGGAAGCCGTGGGCGGCCTTGTCGGTCGCGCGCAAGCGGTGCTCGGACCTGTCACGCTGCTGGTCAACAACGCTTCCCTGTTCGTCGACGATCGTGTCGAGGATTTCGACTGGCAGGCCTGGGATCGCCACTTCGCCATCCATGTGAAGGCGCCGGCGCTTCTGGCGCAGGCCTTTGCCCGCGCCCTGCCTGAAGGCGAAGAGGGGCTGATCGTCAACATCATCGACCAGCGCGTCTGGCGGCCGACGCCACGTTATTTCTCCTATGCGCTGTCGAAATCGGCGCTGTGGACGCAAACCGAGATGCTGGCCCAGGCGCTCGGGCCGCGCATCCGCGTCAATGCCATCGGTCCTGGCCCGACGCTGAAGAACAAGCGACAGGACGACGATGATTTCGGCAAGCAGGTCGACGGCCTCATTCTGAAGCGCGGCCCGCAATTGCCCGAATTCGGCGCCACGATCCGCTATCTCTGGCAGGCGCGCTCGGTGACCGGCCAGATGATCGCGCTCGACGGCGGCCAGCATCTTGCGTGGCAGACGCCCGATGTGACAGGCATGGTGGAATGAGTCCCGCAGCCCAAAGACATAAAAGAAACGGCGCCGCCGACGATCTGCCGCCCGATGTCGATCTCGACATCGAGGACGAGGCGGCGGAGGAGATCGTCGAGCCGGAGTCGATCCCGACTGGGCCTGACGTCGCCTTCACGGCCATAGACTGGACGCCTCATGCCGGCGACGCCGACGGCATGGTCGGCGCCGAGGTGATCCAGACCTTCGTCAAGCGGCTGCCCAACCAGCCTGGCGTCTACCGCATGATGAACGCCGCCGGCGACGTGCTCTATGTCGGCAAGGCGCGCAGCCTGAAGAAGCGCGTCACCAACTATGCTCAGGGGCGGTTCCACACCGCCCGCATCGGCCGCATGGTGCGCGAGACGGCGACGATGGAGTTCGTCGTCACTCGCACCGAGATCGAGGCGCTGCTGCTGGAGGCCAACCTCATCAAGCGGCTCAGGCCCCGCTTCAACGTGCTGATGCGGGACGACAAGTCGTTCCCTTACATCCTCTTGACCGGCGACCATGTCTCGCCCGGCATCTACAAGCATCGCGGCGCGCGCTCGCGCAAGGGCGACTATTTCGGCCCTTTCGCCTCGGCCGGCGCGGTCGGGCGCACCATCAATTCGCTGCAGCGCGCCTTCCTGCTTCGAAGCTGCACCAACTCCTTCTACGAGAACCGCACGCGGCCCTGCCTGCTCTACCAGATCAAGCGCTGCGCCGGTCCCTGCACCGGCGAGATCTCGCATGAGGGCTATGCCGAGCTGGTCGAAGAAGCGAAGGATTTCCTTTCCGGCCGCAGCCAGAAGGTGAAGACCGAAATCTCGGCCGCCATGCAGCAGGCCTCGGAGGAGCTCGATTTCGAGCGCGCCGCCATCTATCGCGACCGTCTTGCGGCGCTCTCGCATGTGCAGGCGCATCAGGGCATCAACCCGCAGACGGTGGAAGAGGCCGACGTCTTCGCCATCCACCAGGAAGGCGGCCAGACCTGCATCCAGGTGTTCTTCTTCCGCACCGGCCAGAACTGGGGCAACCGCGCCTATTTCCCCAAGGCCGATCCGGCGCTGGAGCCGGCGGAGGTGCTGGGCTCGTTCCTGGCGCAGTTCTATGACGACAAGCTGCCGGCGCGCACGCTGCTTCTGTCGCAGACCGCGCAGGAGCAAGAACTGCTCGCGGAGGCGCTCTCCACCCATGCCGGCCGCAAGATATCCATCTCGGTGCCGCAGCGCGGCGAGAAGAAGGACCTGACCGACCATGCGCTGCAGAACGCGCGCGAGGCACTCGGCCGCAGGCTGGCCGAAACCTCGACCCAGGCGCGTCTGCTCAAGGGTTTTGCCGAGACCTTCGGCCTGGAAAAACCGCCGGTGCGCATCGAGGTCTACGACAACTCGCACATCATGGGCACCAATGCGGTCGGCGCCATGGTCGTCGCCGGGCCGGAGGGGTTCGTGAAGAACCAGTACCGGAAATTCAACATCCGCTCGACCGAGATCACGCCAGGCGACGATTTCGGCATGATGCGCGAAGTGATGCAGCGACGCTTTTCGCGGCTGCTCAAGGAACATGGCGACGTTCAGCCCGGCCCGGCGGTCGAGGACGAAACAGGCGAGGAGGATCTGGTCGCCGGCAATGGCGGCTTCCCGGCCTGGCCGGACGTCATCCTGATCGACGGCGGCCAAGGCCAGATGACGGCGGTGCGCCAGATCCTCGCCGATCTCGGCGTCGAGGACCGGGTGGTGGCCATCGGCATCGCCAAGGGCCCGGACCGCGACGCCGGCCGCGAGCGCTTCTTCGTCAAGGGCAGGGACTCCTTCATGCTGCCGGTGCGCGATCCGGTGCTCTATTTCGTCCAGCGCCTGCGCGACGAGGTGCACCGTTTCGCCATCGGCTCGCACCGGGCGCGGCGCAAGAAGGAGATGGTCAAAAGCCCGCTCGACGAGATCGCCGGCATCGGCCCGGGCCGCAAGCGCGCCCTGCTGCTCGCCTTCGGCACCGCCAAGGCGGTCAGCCGCGCCGCGGTCGAGGACCTGGTCAAAGTCGACGGCATTTCCGAGCATGTGGCGAAGCTGGTCTACAATCACTTCCACGAGAGCTGAGAGGGCTAGGGTCGGGCACGGAAGGTTGAAGAGACTTGCGCTGGCTAACTCTAGTCAGAAGATTGGCGGAGAACTCCGCGCCTTCGTCATCCTAGGGTCTGCGCGTCCGATTCGCTCCCGCTCCGCCCGTGGATGACGAACGCACAGAGACCTCCGCTAATCTCGAAGGTTCGCGATATCTCGCCCCGGCGGTCAGACGTCTGCATCGTCCTTGTTCTCGACGCATCCGTGGCATTTTTCCCTGTCCAATCGAATCTCGCCTGTTGACCCCCTACATTGGCTTCTGATTTGAGTACGTCTGGCGGAGGAGATTTCCCGAGACAACATGGCACAACGCGCGTTCAACCTGCCGAACATCCTCACCTATGCCCGCATCGTCGCGGTGCCGCTGGTCGTGCTGTGCTTTTTTCTCGAGGGGCATCTGAAGTCGTCCGACTTCGCCCGCTGGTCGGCGCTGGTCATTTTCCTGCTGGCCTCCATCACCGATTACTTTGACGGCTATTTCGCGCGCGCCTGGCAGCAGACCTCCAACATCGGCAAGATGCTGGATCCGATCGCCGACAAATTGCTGGTCGCCACCTGCCTGCTCCTGCTTGCCGCCGACACCGACCGCCATGGCGGCATCGCCGGCTGGTCGCTCTGGGCGGCCATCATCATCCTGTGCCGCGAGATCCTGGTTTCGGGCCTGCGCGAATATCTGGCCGCCTTGAAAGTGTCGGTGCCGGTGACCCAACTCGCCAAGTGGAAAACCACGATCCAGATGGTCGCCATCGCCTTCCTGCTGGTCGGCCCGGCCGGCGACAAGGTCTTTCCGCTGACCACCCAGATCGGTCTGGTGCTGCTGTGGGTCGCGGCGCTCGTCACGCTCTACACCGGCTACGACTATTTCCGCGCCGGCCTCAAGCACATCATGGACGAGTGAAGACAATGTCCACGAAGCTCATCTATTTCGCCTGGGTGCGCGAGCGGATCGGCAAGCCGGAAGAGGACGTCGAATTGCCTTCCGGCATCGAGACGGTCGCCGATCTGCTGCGCTGGCTGAAGTCGCGCGGCGAGGAGTATGAGAACGCGCTGCAATATCCCGACGTCATCCGCGTCGCCATCAACCAGGAACATGTCGGCCACCGCGAGAAGATAGCGGGCGCGCGCGAAATCGCGCTGTTTCCGCCGATGACCGGGGGCTGAGATGGCCGGCGCGGTCGTGCCCGCCATCCGCATCCAGCGCGAGGACTTCGACGTCGCCGCCGAGATCGCCGGCCTCACCGGGGGCCGGGCCGATATCGGCGCCGTGGTCACCTTCTCCGGCCTTTGCCGCGACGAGCAGGGTGCGCTGTCGGCGCTCGAGCTCGAGCACTATCCGGGCATGGCCGAGGCCGAGATCGGCCGCATCGCCGCGCAAGCCCTCGAGCGCTGGCCGCTGCAAGGGCTCACCGTCATCCATCGCCATGGCAAAATAGCGCCGGGCGAAAACATCGTGCTGGTGGTCGCGGCCTCGTCGCACCGCGAGGCGGCCTTCGAGGCGGCGAATTTCCTGATGGATTACCTGAAGTCGCGCGCGCCCTTCTGGAAGAAGGAGCATCTCGCCGACGGCACTCAAGGCGGCTGGGTCGAGGCCAAGGAAGCCGACGATCACGCCGCGGACCGCTGGAAGAAACAAGGCGAATAATGCATGTCGCCCAGAAGTGTGCAGCGGTTCTGGGGCAACGACATGCATCAGAAAAAAACTCCCGTTCGGCCATCGAACGACCGCAATCCTTCCCAAGCTTGCCAATCGGTTTGATTTGCTTGGCGGAGCAATCTCATGCTGGACAGGATCGCGGAGTTCTTCATCTTCGGGCTGATGCCGCTGGTCGTCGGCGTGCTTGCCGTGCCGGAAGTGACCAATGCCGGCGAAAAGACGATCGCGGGCGAGGTGACCTATCGCGAACGCATCGCCCTGCCGCCCGATGCCGTGCTCGTGGTCGAGCTCACCGACGTCTCGCTGGCAGACGCACCGGCGACCGTGATCGCCAAGCGCAGGACAGCGCCCACCGGCCAGGTGCCGATCAAATTCGACATCGGCTTCGACCCCAAGGCGATCCAGAAGGGCCGGACCTATACTCTGCAGGCCCGCATCACGGTCGGCGAGCGGCTGATGTTCGTTACCGATACACGCCACCAGCTCGATCCGCTGGCGAGCAGGCCGCAGACGGTTTTGCTGAAAATGGCGCGCTGACGTCGTGCGCCGCGCCTGACCGCGCGACTTTTCAGCCTCGAAACCGTGTTCGCCGGAATAAACCGGCAAAGCCAGGCGTTGACTTATGCAGATGGCGGGCAGGCAAAGGGACGATGTCCCTTCACTTAACCGCCAGACCGAATGCGCGGATCGATCTGGCACTCAAAGGAGACCAGATATGAAAAAGCACACGCTCTTTCTCGCAGTCACAAGCATATCGCTGATCGCCTTGGCCGGTTTTGCCAGGGCGGACGATCACCTGTTCAACGCCACGCAGCACGGCCTCAGCCCCGACAGCCAGCCTTTCCAGACCAACAAGGCCGGCCACAGCGGCGACCTTGCGCCTGGACAGGGCAGTCCGTTCGCCGGCGAGGAGACGAAGACGCCGTCTACCGATACCGAGGCGGCGAACGCCCATGCGAATGTGAAAGACCGTCAAGCCAAATGACGTCTGCCCGCCGGGGGCCGGCGGGTTTTAAGAGCAATTCCAGGAAAGTGGGACGCGGTTTTCCGTCCGGAATTGCGTGAAACAAAGAGATAGAGCGGTTCGCCGTTTCCAGGAAATGGTGAAACGCTCTAGCATGCCGGACCGCGTCAACAGCGCGAATAAAAATCCCGTTCGGCCATCGAACGACCGCAATCCTTCCCAAGCCTGCCGGTTTGATTTGCTTGACGCGAGTTGAGGTCAGTCGGGATTCCATTCAGCCCAGTTCGATTTGCGGCATGCGCCAGGAACTCAAGCCTGCGGCGTCGCCGCCGCCGGTGTCAGGCCGAAGCGGCGCATCAGGTCCATGATCCTGGCCCGGTCCGGCGGGCCGCCGGCGCGAAAAATGGCAAAGGCCTCGCGGAAATAGTCCGGGCTGATCGCCGCGGGTGTGACCACGCACAACACTTTGGCGGTTTCCGCGGTGTTGTTGTCGAAGCGATGGACCGCGCCGCGCGGAATGCAGAGAGCCTGTCCCACCCCGACCTCGTGTCTCTGGCCGTCGACCGTGAGCGTCAGCACGCCCTCGATGCCGTACATCGTTTCTTCGTAGTGGTCGTGGCTGTGCGCCGGGGCGAGAAGCCGCTGCGAGCCGGGCACGGTCAGTTCGAAGGCCGCGATGCTGCCGTTGGACTGGTCGCCGGTGAGCAGGAAGTGAATGGCGAGGCCGCCGTCATCGCTGATCGTTTCTTCCGCCGGATTGACGCGCACATTGCTGGCTTTCCCTAGCATTCCATCCTCCCATGTGGTAAATCGAATTTACCGAAATGAGTAAACTCAATTTACTAGTATGTCAATGCCTCAATCCACGGACGATCCTCCGAAAAAACCGCCATTGATCGGCGCGCTGTTGCGTGTGCCGGCCTTGGCCATCCACCGCAAGCTGATCAGGGATTTGCGGGCATCCGGCTTCGACGATTTGAGCCCGCCCCATATGGCCGTGATCCAGTATCCAGGGCCGGACGGGATGCGCCCCAGCGCGCTTGCCGAGCGGGCCGCGATGAGCAAGCAGGCCATGAACCAGTTGCTGAAGACGCTGGAAGGGATGGGCTACATCACCCGCAGCGCGGCGCCTGACGATGCCGGTGGGACCGTCGTGAACTTCACCGACAGGGGCAGGGCCGCTTACCAGAAGATGGCGGACATCCTGCTCGACATCGAGCGGGAATGGGCCGAGGAGCTTGGGCCGAAACGCTTCCAGGAATTGAAGACGCTGCTTGGCGATCTCTGGGACACGCCGCTGATCCGCTGAGGGCACCAATTGACCGCGCCGCCTCGACCCCCTAGGCTCCCTCGAAAATGGGGATGGGGTTCCCGAAACCGCCCTTATGGGCTGATGACTCCTGCCAGGCGTGCTCTCGCGCGGCAGGATTTGTTTTTCCCGCTCGCATCATGCCTGATTTCGTGAAGTGGTTCCGATGCGGAATCGCGTTTGGAAAGGCATTGAAGCGATGACCCTTGCGGCTTGCGCCCTGGTCCTGATTGGCGGTTTCCTCGGCGGCATTTCCCGCTTTTTCCTCTCCGGCGTGGTCGGCCGTGCCATCGGCGAGACCTTTCCCTGGGGCACGTTGCTGGTAAACGTTTCCGGCGCCTTGGCCATCGGCGCCTTCGCAGGCGCGGCGCGGGCTGTCGGCGGCGTATTCGCCGGCGATCTCGTCCGCGACCTGATCGTCGTCGGCCTGTTCGGCGGCTATACCACGGTATCGTCCTTCTGCCTGCAGACGCTCAACCTCGCGCTCGACGGCGAGGGGCGGCTCGCCGCCTTCAACGTCGTCGCTTCGTCGGTTCTGTGCGTGCTGTTCGTCACGCTCGGCTTCTGGGCCGTCGCCTGGGTAGTGGGCTGAGCGATGATGGACAGACAGATGGCGATGCGGCTCTATCTGGCGGTCGGTTGCGGCGCGGCGACCGGCTCGCTGGCCCGCTTCCTGTCGAGCTATGTCATCGTCTCGCTGCTCGGCATGAACGCGCTTTGGTCGACTGCTTTCGTCAATGTCGTCGGCTCGTGGGTCATCGTGGCCTTCGCCACGCTGACTGGACCGGACGGGCGCCTGATGGTCAGCCCGGCCAGCCGTAATTTCGTCATGGCCGGCTTCTGCGGCGGCCTCACCACGTTTTCGGCGATGAGTCTCGATACATTTATCCTGCTGTTCGAGGGCGACTGGCCGCTGGCCGCGACCTATCTCATCAGTGTGGTCGGCCTGTCGCTCGCCGCGGCGTGGCTGGGCTATCTCATGGCGTCCAGGCTCAACCGCTTACCGGTCGAGAGGTGATTGGGCCAACAGGCGATAAGGGAGGAAAAGCATGGAACTTCCCGCGCAATGCGCGCTGCTCAGGATCTTCTTTGGTGAGGACGACAGAGCAGCCGACGGCAAGCCGCTGCACGAGGCGATCGTCATCAAGGCGCGCGAGACCGGCATGGCGGGCGCCACGGTGCTGAGGGGCCCGCTCGGCTTCGGCCGCTCGAGCGTGCTGCACACTGCCAAGATCCTGCGCCTGTCGCAGGATCTGCCGATCGTCGTCGAGATCGTCGACGCGCCGCAGAAAATCGATGCGCTGATCCCTGAAATCATGGCGCTGACCAGGACGAAGAGCTGCCTGATCACAAGGGAGAAGGTCGAGGTCATCCGCTACGGCGATGGCGACTGAACCCAAAAACAAAGGGCCGGCGAAGCGCCGACCCTTTTCCAGATTTCGACCTACAGGATCAGCCGACGATCTCGGTGTCCGAGAACCAGTACTTGATCTCCTGCGCGGCGGTCTCCGGCGCGTCGGAGCCATGCACGGAGTTCTCGCCGATCGACAGCGCATGCACCTTGCGGATGGTGCCCTCGGCGGCGTTGGCCGGGTTGGTGGCGCCCATCACTTCGCGGTTCTTGGCGATGGCGCTCTCGCCCTCCAGCACCTGCACGATCGTGGGCGCCGACGACATGAATTCCACCAGTTCGCCGAAGAACGGGCGATCCTTGTGCACGGCGTAGAAACCTTCGGCCTCGCGGCGGCTCATCCACACGCGACGCGATGCGACGACGCGCAGGCCGGCGTCTTCCAGCATCTTGGTGATGGCGCCGGTGAGGTTGCGCCTGGTCGCGTCCGGCTTGATCATGGAGAAGGTGCGTTCGATCGCCATAGGGTCGTCCTTGTTGTGGGAATGGAAATTGGAGTGGCGGGCTCTATACAAGTCGCCCGGCGGCTTGCCAAGGGGAGGCGGCTTCTGGTCAAGGCGAGCCGTTTGCGGGATAATCAGGCGGCTGCATGCGCCTCGGGCGCGAGGTCCGGAGCGCCGCGGCGGCGGAGCGTGAGGCGATGAATCGGCCTTATCTCAGACGCGGCGACATGGCAGGCATAGTTCTCATGGCGGTCATGTGCGCCGTGATCATCTTCGTCCTGCTGGCCCTGCCGCCGCGAGATCACAATTTCGGCTTCGGCCCGGAATGGCAATGCACGCGTATGGGCGAGGGCGACCCGATTTGCGTGAGGCTGGTCGACAACGGCGAGACGACCAAGGCGCCCTAGAAATAGGCGCTAAAGCTCGATCTCAACGGTCACTGTAGGCTCATCGCGTGATGCCGAGCGAGCCCCAAGGGCGCGCCAGCCCCGCAGTCGCCGCCTGGATCCGCGCCGCGACGTCCGTCGGCAGCGTCATGAAATGCCAACCTCCCTTGCCGGGATAGACCCAGATCTCGGCCCGCGTCTCATAGCGCAGCATGGCAGTCCCGCGCTCGCGGCGTTCACGCCGCAGCCGCGACCTGCCGGCCGATCCCGCCATGCAGGTCGAGGCAGCGCTCGAACCAGCGCGCGATGCCGTCGGCATCGTCGAGCAACTGGAAAGGCGAGGCGATGCGGCCCCATTGCAGCGCCCCGAACACGATGTAATCGACAAACAGCGGCGCCTCGCCGCCGATGAAGGGCTGGTAGGTCAGCGTCGAGCGCAGCGGCTCCAGCGCGGCGCGGAAGGCCGAGAGCCCGGCCTCGCGATTGGCCACGACGTCTTCCAGGCGCTTGCCGTAGCGCTGTTCGCGGTTCTCGCGGAAATAGGCCGCGTTCGGTTCGTCCTGCATCGCATGCAGGTCGGTCAGAGCCACCGTCGCGATATAAGGGTGGATGGTGAACTGCGACCAGCGCTCGATGAAGCGCGCCGTCGCCTTGCCGCCTTCGCCGCAAAACAGCGTCGGCCGTTCGGGGTAGGCTTCGTCGAGATAGAGCGCGATGGCGAAGGAATCGGCCACCACGCGCTCGCCGTCGCGGATCACCGGCACCGTCTTCGATACGCCGCCCTCGACCTTCGGCACCTCCAGGAAGCGCGTCGGCACCTTGGTGGCGGCAAGCCCCTTATGCGCCAAGGCCATCTTGGTCTTCCAGCAATGCGGGCTGAAGGGGCGGGCGGTGTCATGGCCGACAAGGTCGTAAAGCAGAATGGTCATTGGCGGGTCCGTTGCTGCGGGTTACGAAGGGGCTGGATTCGGGTTAAGCCGGGTGGGAAGAATGAAGCAGCATTTCATGATGTTTGCGGCCTACAATCAATGGGCCAATGGCCGCCTCTACGATGCCGCCGCCGATCTTGGCGAAAACGAACTCGGTCGTGACGTCGGCGCCGCCTTCGGCTCGATGCTCGGCACGCTGAACCATCTGCTCGCCGTCGACCGCGTCTGGATGAAGCGTTTCACCGGCGAGGGCGACGCGCCCTCGAACACCGCCGCCATACTCTACCACGCCTTGCCGGCCCTGAGGTTGGCGCGCGAGGCCGAGGACAGGAGGGTCGTCGACTGGGTGACCGGGATGGGCGACAAGGCGCTCGCCGGCCGTTTCTCCTACATGACCGTCGACATGCGCACCGTCTCGCAGCGCCTTTCGCCTGCGCTCAGCCATTTCTTCAACCACCAGACCCACCATCGCGGCCAGGCGCATATGGTGCTCGGCCGGCCCTCGGTGCCGCTCGACCTGGCGCTGTTCCAGCGCTCCGAGGAAGGTCGCGCTTACGCCTGAGAGCGCGTTGGCCGGAAGAACTGCTCGGCGCGAGTTATCCGGCAATAGCCGGTCAAGTAGCATATCGGGCTGCATTGTCCATGAATGGCCGAGTTTGCGGCCGGGTTGTTATTGAGAAGTTTTCCAAATTTAAGAAAAGTCAAGGCAACGGCCAACCGGGAGTGTCGAACCGGCCGTGAGGCTCCGCGGCATTCTCCTACCGCGTCGCCGGCTGCGGCGGCGCGCTGACGAGAACCTCCGGCCAGCCGGAGAGCCCGTCACTAAAGGCGATGCCGACGGCGTGTTAACCACACTTGCGTTGAAGCTAATATGTTAGGACTTCTTTTGCGCTCGCGCTGCACAATAAACCAGTTGCAGTGGGAGCAATGACATGCGCATCGATTTGTCCCCCACGAGTTGGGGCAGGGTCGTGGTGGTCACCGCCGCCGGCACCGCCTTTTTCATTGCCGCCGCCTTCTTCGTCGACTCCTTCAATTTCCCCTCGCTGTCGCCGCAGGCGCTGCGGTGGGCGCAACTCACGGACCTGTTCCTACCGCTTGTACTCGGCGGCTCCTTCCTGTTCTTCCTGATGTGGAAGATGCGCCAGCTGGCGATCACGCAGAAGGAACTCAGCGTCATTGCCGCGACCGACAGCCCTGACGGCGGTCTTCAACCGCGGCGCCTTCTCGATGCTGGTGGAGGCCTATCTCGAGCGGGCGCGGGGCCAGACGGTCGCCGATGCCGGCGCGCTGCTGATCGTCGATGCCGATCACTTCAAGTCGATCAATGACCGCCTCGGTCACGATTGCGGCGACCAGGCGCTGAGGTTGATCGCGGCGACGATCAAGGGGCAACTGCACGGCGCCGACATTGTCGGGCGTATCGGCGGCGAGGAATTCGCGGTCTTCCTGCCCGGCGCCGACGCCGCGCGCTCCTTCCTGGTCGCCGAATCCATCAGGCGCCGCATCCGCGAGGCCGAGTTTGCACCCGGCGGGCGGCCCTGGCCGCTTTCGGTGAGCATCGGCGGTACCGCCTTCCGCGGCCCGACCACCTACCACGACATGTTCGAGGTCGCCGACCGCCATCTCTACAAGGCCAAGTCCAATGGCCGCGACCAGGTGAGCTTCGAGAGCCCGCGTGGCGGGCTGGCGGGCGACGCCGCTGGCACGGTCCACTAATCAATTCCAGGAAAGTGCGATCCGTTTAGGCTTGGCAACCGCCGTAGCCGCCCATTGCCGTGCCTGCGGCCCTGGAAGGCGAGGTCAACGGTGGCTGCGGTTGAGCAGCGGCCTGTGCTGGCGGATCAACTGGCGCTCGACATCGAGATAGGGCCTGATCAGGCCGGCCGCGGTCGTGGTCGGCTCCGGCTGGTGCACCACCGCCGTCAGCGTGCCGTGTTCGGTGAGCAGATTCAGCCACTTCAGCGCCTCCCATTTGGGCGTCGCGCCGCCGCGGCCGGTGAGGCTGCGGTTGATATAGCCGGGATAGGAAAGCAGGCGCTTGCCCGCCGACGCGCCGCAGGTGCCGATCCTGACTGGCTTGCCTCCGGCGGTGATCCAGGCATAGACGGCTTCGCCGAGTTCGCACACCGTGGGGTCGGTTATCGTCACCCGGATGGAGGATCTGTCCCGGCCGAGCCGCATTTCGGCCGCCGGCTTGAAACGCTCGCGATCGAGAAACATCCGCCCTCCTTGCCGCGCGTCCGCACTGACATGGTGAACGCGAGCGGTCCGTGCGGTGTTTCACGCAGCGCTCGAAAAGTTTCATAGGGTGTCGCGGCGCCGCGCATGCCTAGAGCCGGATGATTTCAGGTCTGTTCGACCTGAAATCTGAATCCGGCTCTAAATCAAAGAGATAGAGCATGATGTCGCCCGAAAACCGCTTCACGCTTTTCGGCATCATGCTCTGCCATCAACGGTCCGTTCATCCTTTGGCGGCTAGTATCGGAGGCTGGCCTCAGCCGATCCGCGAGCGACCGTGTTCGACCTTATCGATTTCAAGGCGGTGCTGGGCATCGCCCTCATCTTCATTCCGCTCGAGCAGCTTCTGCCGCTGCATGCCGAGCAATCGGCGACGCGCCGGCACTGGCTGAACGACGTTGTCTATCTGCTCTTCAACGGCATCGTCATCAAGCTCGGCATGTTGCTGGTGGTCGGCGCGGCGATGCTTGTGGTGCAGCGTTTCGTTCCCGAAGCGCTCACCGCCGCCGTCCAGTCGCAGCCTTTATGGCTGCAGGCAATCGAGGCTCTGCTCATCGCCGATATCGGCTTCTACCTTGCCCATCGCGCCTTTCACGCGGTGCCGTTCCTGTGGCGCTTTCATGCCATCCACCACTCGATCGAGGAGATGGACTGGCTGGCCGCCCACCGCGTGCATCCGGTGGACCAGATCCTGACCAAGTCGGCTTCGTTCCTGCCGCTGTTCGCGCTGGGTTTTTCCGGCGAGGCGGTTCTTATCTACGTGCTGATCTATCACTGGCAGTCGGTGTTCATCCACTCCAACACGCGCATCAAATTCGGGCCGTTGAAATGGCTGATTGGCTCGCCGCAGTTCCATCATTGGCATCATGCCAACGAACGCCAGGCCTATGACAGGAATTTCGCCGGACAGTTGCCCTTTCTCGACCTGATCGGCGGCACGTTGTTCATGCCGCAACGAATGCCGGAAAAATACGGCGTCGACGAGCCGGTGCCGCAATTCTATCACCAGCAACTTGTCTATCCCTTCGTCGCCGCGGCCGAACCGGCCGCGCCGATCGCTGAGGCCGCGCCCGCCGCCGCCAAGCCGGAATGACGGCACGGAAAAGCCCGCCACTTTGAACTGACCCCATAAAGTTGGACGGTTCATTGAGTTGGTATGTTTAAGGGCTGGGTCCTGTATTGCACAGGGGCCA